>JAFZSD010000048.1 GCA_017619535.1 Oscillospiraceae bacterium
CGTTGCCCCAGAGAGTGGTGTTGGCAGTCTTCGGAGCGACGCGGGAGATGGAGTAGTTACCGCCCTGGGTGGTGGTGGGCAGCATGATGGCGGAGTTAAGGAGCTTGGCCTCAGCAATAGCCTCGAGAGCGAAACGCTCGGAGATGGACTTCGCGCTGAGAGCAGCCTCATAGTTCTCGTAGTAGCCGCCGAGGACAGCGTCGTAGACTTCTGCGGAATCATCGTAGTAGTCTGCCGGATCGTAATCCCAGACGTCCACGGCGAGCTTGTCGCCATTGTCGTCCGCGGGCTGCTCATCGGGCTTGTCAGCCGGAGTGTTGTCAGCCGGGGTGTTGTCTGCGGGGGTGTTGTCTGCGGGCGTGGTGTCAGCAGGGGTGCTGTTGCCGCAGGCGGCCAGACCAAAGACCATGGCGAGAGCCAGGACCAAAGTCAGAAGCCTAATGATTTTCTTGCTCATGCTTTTTGTATTCCTCCTATAAATGATTTCTTACTTAAGCCAACAAACTTTATTATTCGCCTAAAGAGCGCATAATAACATATTGTGCTACCAATTATATACATAATCCTCCGCAAATATCAAGAGTTTTGCGGAGGATTTCTTTCAATTTGATTAACTTTCTCTTAACAGATGAATAACAGAGGCCGCGTTTTTGTATATTTCGGCCGTTAGGGGCGGCTTCGGCCGCCCGTATTCATTTTCCGCCGACCCGTGCAGGAAACAACTTACTTGCGGTCCTCGATGAGCTCCCTTATGAAATCGTCGGCCGGTGCCGCGGCGATACGCTCCGGCGTATCCAGCTGGGATATCCTTCCGGACTCCATGACCAGCACCCTGTCTCCCAGGCGGAAAGCCTCCCCTATGTCGTGGGTGACGAACAGGACCGTGAGTCCCAGCTCGTCCCGCAGGCTGCGGAGCTCGTCCTGCAGGGACCGCCTGGTTATCTCGTCCACGGAACCGAAGGGCTCGTCCATCAGCATTATCGAGGGCCTTGCCGCCAGCGCCCGCGCTATGCCGACTCTCTGGCGCTGCCCGCCGGACAGCTCCGAAGGATAACGTCCGGCCAGCTCCGGCTCGAGGCCCACCGTCTTCAGCAGGCAGGCGACCTCCAGGCGTTCCGTCTCCCTGTCCCACATCCTTGAGAGGGACGGCGTGTACGCGATGTTCTTCCCTACGGTCATATGGGGAAAAAGGCCCGTGCTCTGGATGACGTATCCGATGCTGCGCCGCAGGGCTATCCTGTCCGTCGCGGAAACGTCCTGTCCCCGGACGTACACCGAACCGGAGTCGGGAGTCAGAAGCCCGTTCACCAGCTTGAGGGCTGTGGTCTTTCCGCACCCCGACCTTCCGATCATGGTGAGGCACTCCCCTTCCGGCACTTCCAGACAGAAGTCCCTGAGCACCGCCGTGTCCCCGTAGGCTTTATTCACATGGTCAAACCTTATGACCGCTTCCGCCATTATCGTTACTCCTTGATGATCCCCTTCGATACGAGATACTCGCGGGCGACGTCCTTCTCGTCGAGCCCTTCCACTTCTACCTTATAATTAAGAGCCGACATCTCGTCGTCGTTCAGGATGCCGTCCATCTTCATGAGGGCCTTCTCGAGCCCCGGGTACTCCTCGAGGGTGTCCTCGCGGACCACGGTGGAGGCGAAATAGTTCACCTGGAGCTTCAGGTCGTCCTCCAGGGCGACGTACTTGCCGGAACCGAGCTGGGCGTCGGTGGTATAGCCGTTGGTTACCTGGATGTCGCCGGAATCCAGCGCCTGATACTTGAGGCCGATGTCGATGTCCACGACGTTGCCGAACTCAAGGCCGTAGGTGTCGCAGACGGCTTTGAAACCGTCGGCGCGCTCGATGTAGTCCGGGTTCCCTCCGAAGGTGAGCTCGCCCGCTACCGGCGCCAGGTCCGAGGTCTTTACAAGTCCGTATTTGTCCGCAGCTTCCTTGCTGACCGTGACGCAGTAGGTGTTGTTGAACCCGTAGAGGCCGATCCACGTCATGCCGAACTGCTCGTGATACTGGCTCTTCAGCTGCTTCAGCATCTCGTCGTCATCCACTGAACCAGCCTTGTTGCCCAGGACCAGCACCCAGCCGCTGGACGTGTACTCGGGGTACAGGTCGAAGTCGCCGTTCACCATGGCGGGATGGATGTTGGACGTGCCGCCGCCTATGCCCTTGGTGATGTTCGTCTTATAACCGGTGGAGTCTTCGATGACGAGCGCGAGCATCTCGCCGAGGATGTACTGCTCGGTGATGGGCTTCGTCGCTATCTCGATCGGATCCTTGTCCGCGTTCTTCGATCCGCATCCCGCAAGGACCGCGGCAAGCATGAGAACCGCACATACTAAAGCGGCCGTTCTTCTCTTATTCATCATTTCATTCTCCTTTTTTTCCTGTATCTCTTTTCCGCCGTTCCCAGCAGCAGGTCCGCCACGATCGCGGTCAGCGCGATGAGAAGGCTCCCTGCGAAAGTCATGGCCGGATTGTATATCGTGATGCCCCGGTAGATCGCGACGCCGAGGCCGCCGGCGCCGATGAACGACGCTATGCCGCCGACGGAGATGGTCATGACCACCATGCTCCTGAGCCCGGCGAGTATGACGCTGAGCGCCATTGGTAGCTTTATGCGCGTCAGCAGCTGCCGCTTGGTGCTGCCCATGCCCACCGCCGCCTCTATGATGTCCGGATCCACGTTCACTATGCCGGTGTACGTGTTCCTGACCATCGGCATCATGCCGTATATGACCAGGGCCGTGACGGCGGTCCTGTTGCCTATGCCGAAAAACGGTATGAGGATGCCCAGCAGCGAGATGGCCGGTATGGTATACAGCACGTTGCACACGCCGATGACGGCCGGCGCCAGCTTCGGCCTGTCGGATATCCACACTCCTATCAGGAGACCGAGCAGACCGGATATGATTATCGCCGTCAGTGCGAGCCTGACGTGGTCCCCCAGCAGGCCGAGGAACCACTGCCACCTTTCGGCGTACAGCGCGATCACGGATCTGATGAATTCCATAATACCTCTCTGATCATCTGTCTTTGCTTACATTATTATATATTGTAGACCCCGTCTCCTGTTTTGTAAAGGACAACGCCCGCCTTTGTCTTAACAGGCTCTTTACGGCCCGCGCCGTTTCCTTTGCACTCCGTTAACGCCTGCCGCTGATATGCTCTTTACAGGCGGCGGCGCCGCCTGTAAAGCATGATCGGAGGTCAGTTTATATGGATAGTCGTATCAAGAACCAGCTCGCTCCCGGCGAAGAGATCGTCTGGACCGGCAAGCCTCACCCCTTTTCCGCAAAGAGCGGAGGCTACGCAAAGTCTCTCAATACCCGCGCGATCATCTGCGCGATAGCGGCAGTCGTACTCATCGCCGCCTACATAATCGCCGCGAAGGTCTCCAGCGTGAATGTCAGTATCATCGGTATAATCATCTGCATCCTCGTCCCCGCATACATAGCGATGAGCCCGGTCTTCGACGCCCGCCGTCTGCAGAAAAAGGCGACTTACGCCGTGAGCAACAGGCGTCTTTTCGTTATGCCTGATGAGAAGCACTTCTACACGATGGATCTTGACGAGATCAAAAACATACAGTACGCAGGCGCCGAAAGCGGCTGCGGACATGTTATCGTCAGCACCGACCCGTCTCTGGCCGCGGCAGACCTCAAGCTGCGCAAGGTCGCGATATCCCCTGTTCTTCCGGAGGATGCCGCTGCAGGCGCCACTCAGGGGAAGGCGAAGACCGTGGTCCTTTACAACCTCCAGAACCCCGAAGAGGTCATGGGATATCTGCAGTCTGCAAAGTGATCATTTAGGATCCCCGGCATCGGATCGCCCGCCCCGGCCCCGATGCGAAAACGTACAGGAAAGCCCAAGACGGCGCGGCCGGCACACGTTAGTCCTCTCTTTACGTGTGGATCGGCCGCGCCGTCTTTTATTCGGTCTTCGTCTGTCATGGGTCGATATCCGCCATGCGGTATCCGACCCCGGCCTCGGTGAAGATATACCGCGGCTCCGCCGGGCTGATCTCTATCTTTCTCCGGATGTTCGCCATGTTCACGCGCAGTATCTGGTTCCCGCCTTTCATTCCGGGTCCCCAGATCTCGCGCATGAGGCGGTCGTAGGTCACCACCTTACCGGCGTATGCCCCCAGGTATGCGACGATACGGAACTCGACCTGCGTAAGCCCCGCGTCCCTTCCCGAGACGAAAACTCTGCGCTTGTCGTAGTCTATAGTGAGTTCCCCGCATCTGACCGAGCCTTCCTGCACGCCTCCGGATATGCCTCCCGCGTGTCTGAGCGCAGCGCGGATGCGCGCCGTCAGTTCCGACGGCCCGAAGGGCTTCGTGATATAATCGTCGGCGCCGAGATCGAGCGCCTCAACCTTGTCGCGCTCCTGCATGCGCGCCGATACGACTATTATCGGCATCTGCGACCAGTTCCGCACAAACTTTATGATGCTGCTCCCGTCCATGTCGGGCAGTCCGAGATCCAGGATCACGAGATCGGGGCAGCGGGACGTTACCAGCGTCAGCGCCTGCGAGCCGTTTTCCGCGGGGATCACCTCATACCCGTTCACGCGCAGTATGGCGGAGATAAAACTCCGTATGCTCTGCTCGTCTTCGACGACGAGTATCCTCTCTCTGTATTCCATGCTGTTCCTCTCCGCCGGGCTTTACGCACATCTTTTTTCCGGCGAAGATACTCTATCCCTTCCCGACGTTAATTTGCCGCTAAGAAGCGGCAAAGACCCGCAAAGGTTTTTGCAAATGAAAGGCTCCCGTGATACTATTATATTATTGGAAATATGCACTGGAGGGCCGGCCGATGAAGAAAACGCGTGATCTCAAAAGCTTCCGGGGCCTGCTTTTCATAACCTGGAAGGATGCGCTCAAAACTCTCGTCATCCTGGCGGCGGCTACCGGTCTGTGCGTCTTTCTCGCAACGCTGTTCGACGACAACAACCCCTTCGCTGCGATGATCTATGTTCTCGCGGTCGCGGCGGTATCCCGCCTGACAGAGGGGTTCTTATGCGGCGTCATTGCCGCGGTAATCGGCGTTATCTGCGTGAACTACATGTTCACCTACCCGTTTTACGAGTTCAACCTCGTCCTTACAGGCTATCCCCTCACCTTTTCCGTAATGCTCATAGTCTCGCTCATCATCAGCACGCTTACCACCATGCTCAAGAGGCAGGAGCTGCTGAAACGCGAGATGGACACGGAAAAAGCCCGCGCGAACCTTCTCCGTTCCGTATCCCACGATCTCCGGACTCCGCTCACCTCCATAACGGGCGCGTCGTCCGTTCTCCGTGAGAACTGGGAGGACATCGCTCCCGCCGACCGGGACGAGCTTCTCGGAGAGATACACGACGACGCCCGCTGGCTCATAAACATGGTGGAGAACATCCTGTCCGTCACAAAATGCGGGGATGACGGCGCCCGCATCACGAAGTCCATCGAAGCCGTGGAAGAGATAATCGGCGAAGTCGTAGTAAAGTTCAAAAAGACCTTCCCCGACGTCACGCTCCGCACCTCTATACCGGAATCCGTGCTCCTCGTCCCTATGGACGCCGTGCTGATCGAACAGGTCATCATGAACCTTCTTGAAAACGCCGTCCGCCACGGGAACGGCACGACCGAGGTATCTCTTTCCGTCGGTTCCGACTCCCGCAGCGCCGTCTTCACTGTCTTGGATAACGGAGGAGGCTTTTCTCCGGATATACTTAACGATCTGTGGGGAGAGCCGATAAAGCGGAAGACCGTCGCCGTGACAGCGCCGGATATGAGGCGGGATATGGGCATCGGTCTGTCCGTATGCATGACGATCATCAAGGCGCACGGAGGCGTCATTGCCGCAAAGAATACGGAGAGCGGAGCGGCAGTGAGCTTCTCTCTGCCTCTCGGAGGTGAGCCGCAGTGAGCATCAAGGAACGTATCCTCATCGTCGAGGACGATCACGGCATAAGCATTTTCCTCAAGACGACTCTGAACGCGCACGGCTATGATGTGATCCTCGCCTCCTCCGGACAGGAGGCGCTGTCGCTGACATCGTCTCACTGCCCGGATCTGATACTGCTTGACCTGGGGCTCCCCGATATAGACGGGAACGACGTTCTGTCGGAGATACGCAAATGGTCGCGCGTCCCGATCGTCGTCATCTCTGCCCGCTCCTCTGAGGACGACAAGGCGCACGCGCTCGATATGGGCGCAGACGACTATCTGACGAAGCCGTTCGGGACAGTCGAGCTGCTGGCCCGCATCCGGACCGCGATCCGCCATACGCGCACCTGTCTTGAAAACGACGGCATCGCGCGCGACGGGGTGTTCCGCACGGGCGATCTCGCGATCGACTACAGAAAACTCTGCGTCACCGTCAAAGGCAATGACGTGCATCTGACGCCGAACGAATACAAGATCGTAGCCCTTCTCGGAAAGCATGCCGGCAGGATCCTCACTTACAACTACATCCTTCGCGAGCTCTGGGGTCCTACCTCGAGCAGTGACAACAAGGTCCTACGCGTCCATATGGCCAGCATACGGCGGAAGATCGAGGACTCTCCCGTAGAGCCCAGGTATATCTTCACGGAAGCCGGCGTCGGATACCGCATGGCTGAGGATGCTCAGCAGCAGGGTGAAGACCCGTATGCGACTGCGACTATGGACAACGCGCAATATCCGTAATATAATACTTTCGTCATTTTCCGGCGGCCGCAGCCGCAGCAAAGGAGTTTGTTTTTATGTATTCCAATATGAAAATGAAAGTCCTCAAGCAAATGGACATCTCCGAAGAGGAAAAGCAGCTCCGTCTCCTCATGAGCATTCACGGCGACCCGAAGCGCTACGAAGAGGAGCGCGACAAGCTCCACAGGATGATAGCGAGAAAGACTCTCGACTACTACTGCAAGGACGGCTACTACGCCTTTTACAAAAACTACAAGGTCGATTACAAGACGGACGACGGCTATACTGTCTGCGTGCGTGAGCACAGCACCACGATAACCCACACCACCGAATACGGCACCCTCACCGGCACCGGTTCCACCTGGGACTACATCTTCGACGATCTTACGATGTCGCCCAAACCGAAACTCATGCCCCGCCGCGATTACGAAACGATCCGTCAGCGCATGTATGACATACTCGTGTCGGAAAAAGTCGTATATCCTTTCCATCCCCTGCACCACATAGGCCATGGCTATTTCGACACGAAGATCTGCATGTTCGGCGCCCAGGATCTCATCGCCGACGAACTAAAAGAGCAGGACTGAACAACCGAACAGAGAATAAAAGAGCTTCCTGCACCGGAACGATGCAGGAAGCTTTTTTAGTGCCGTTTCTTATGCTGGAACTGTTCCGGCGGCGGATCAGAAGTCTATCGCCACGATGTATTTATCGGCCTTGCCTGTAAACGATCCGTCGGCTGCCGGATAAGCGAATCGCATCGAATATGTGACTCCGTCGAGGACGTCTGCAATTTCGTCGCCATCCTTATAGAAAGCGAACATAGCAACTTTGAGCTGACCACCGTTTATTACGGACTTCTGACCGTCGGCGCAGGTAATCGTCACGACTGCGTCATCGGCGATAGTGTCCGTATAGACTCTCACGAAGTTCTTTCCCTTGTACTCTATGTCTTTGCCCTTTTCGTTGGTAAGAACCATTGTGGTCTTGTCACTCGGTCTGATCTCGGTGTCCACTCCGTTGATCTTGATCACGTTGCCAGCCGGAACGGGAGCCTCCGTGCCCGTGATGGTGATCTCGGTTACGTACTTGGCGGCGTTCTTCATATCGGGAGAAGTCAGGCGGAAGATGTAGCCGACACCGTCGTTTTCGTCGTTGACCTCAGCACCATCGACTTTGAATACAAACATCGCGGTTTTCAGTTGGGCGCCGGTCGTTATTGCATCAACCGGATAACCGTCTGCGCATTTGACCGTAACGACGGCGTCGTCGGCGATGGCGTCAGTGAAGATCTTTGTAAAGAGTTTTCCACTGTACTCATGCGAAAAGCCGCCGTTGTCAACAAGGGTCATACTGTCTTTGCCGCCAGCCTTGAGCTCATAGTCCACGCCGTTGATCTTAACAGTATTGCCAGTCACTGTTGGAGGATTGTCTTCGGGAAGAACGAATCCGCCCTCGGGCACCGGGAACATAGAGATAACCTTCGCCATCTGCTCGCGGGTCGCCTTGCCGGTCGCGTTAAAACTGCCATCATCCTCAAGGTCAATCGAGGTGCCGCCAAAAATTCTAACAGCCTTAGCTGCCCACGACCAATTAGTGGCAATCTTTTCCTGATCGGTCGCAGCAATCTGTGAGAGATCAAGACTGACCTTATAAGCGTCTGCAAAACGAAGCATGAACGTCGCCATCTCCGCACGGTTCAGGTCGTCCTTCGCCGCGAATACGAGGCCCGTCGAGCTCTTGCCCTGAGCTATCCCGAGCTCGTAAGCCCAGGTGATATAGGGTTTTGCCCACGGCGCTATGCGGTCGATCTCTTCGACGTCGTCGAACGGGCAGTCGGTATACTTCGACGTGTCGACTTTTGCAAGTCTTCCGATGAAGGTGACGAACTGCGCGCGGTTAAGCGTCATCCCGTAGCCAAATTCTGTGGGGCTGATGCCGTTGACTATCCCGCGGTCATAAAGATCCTCGATGTACTCTGCATACGGACTTTCTTCGGGGACATCGGAAAACGTCCCGGCTGCAAGCGCTGCCGACATGAGCGAGACCATCATCACGACTGTCAGAACGGCGCAGAGCAGTTTCTTCATGTTTTTCATCACAACTCTCCTCTTCTTTATTAATCCAGGCGGCTGTTCCGGGCGCGCCCTGACACGCCGCAGGCGGAGCTGTAACCTGTTGTAATCATTATACCATTTTATTGTATGAATTCAACTGTTTTATTGTTCTGCGGAGAACTATATGTATGGCGGTATAAACCGGGCCCCGACAGGATCATGCTTTTTGACCCGTGTCTTTTTTCCGTCCGCGGTGGACAAAACCGGCCGCATGTGATATCCTAAAACCGCAAATATGAATCTTCTGCAGGGAGGTACAGACATGGCCGTAATAACAGTGACAAAAGAGAATTTTCAGAAGGAAGTCCTCGAATCCGAAAAGCCCGTGCTCCTCGACTTCTGGGCGAGCTGGTGCGGCCCGTGCCGCATGGTCTCCCCCATCGTGGATGAGATAGCCGAAGAGCGTTCAGACATCGCGGTCGGCAAGGTGAACGTGGACGAGCAGCCGGAACTGGCCGGCAAGTTCGGAGTCGCTTCCATCCCCACGCTCGTCGTTCTCCGCGGGGGACGCATAGTGCGTCAGAGCGTCGGCGCCATGCCGAAGAGCAGGATACTCGCGCTGCTCGACTGATATACCCGGTAATCACGACCGTATCGGTCAATAAATTAAATTCTTTTTCTGGAGGTCCTTCAAATGTTTGGTGAACAGGCAAAAAAGGCTTTTGCCGATCTCAATCTCCCCTACAGCGCGGTCGCTATCAAGTTCTGCTACAACAAGCCCGAGGGCTATGAACAGTATGAAGGCGTAGACGTCTTCTGCAGATTCGCCCGCATAGTGCAGGACGAGAACCGCTGCTTCTACACCACGGTGGATAACGACAAGTGCATGGGCAAGTGCGTCCTCGGCATGAAGCCGTTCGACGCCGGCCACGCCTGCGGCCTCACCGGCGACATGCGCGAGATATACCGCAGCGCTTCCCAGAACGCCCTTCTCTACCACAGAGGCACGTTCCTCCAGCCCGGCACCTGCAATTACGTGCTCTTCGCTCCGGTGGCCCTCTGCAGATTCGAGCCGGACCTCATCCTCTGCGTCGCCGACACCGACTCCTGCGGGCTTCTCCTCCGCGCCACCAGCTACATCTCCGGCGATCTCTGGGAATCCAAGTGCGCCTACGTCATGGGCTGCTCATGGACCTATACCTATCCGTACGTCTCCGGCAAGGTCAACCACCTCTTCACGGGAATGCACCTCGGCATGAAGATGCTCGGCGTCTACCCCGCCGGCCTCCACATCATCAGCATCCCCTTCCAGAAGATCGACGAGGTCGTGACGGCCCTTACCGAGATGAGAAAGGTCCCGATCGGCGCACGTCCCGAGGACAAGGAGGATCCCACCGAGGCAGACGCGCTGAAGGCCAGGATCGACGAGCTCGGAGCCGACCCCACTCTTCCGAAGAACTACGACATCTGCTGAGTCACCTCGCAGTGCGTCTCTGATCACTACAGGCAAAACGGGGCTTTTGCCCGTGCGGCAGAAGCCCCTTTTCTTTTCCCTGCTCCGCGCCGTTTCCGGCGCGGCACCCATCATCCGCGGAGGATCCTGACATGTCCGACGAATACAAATACAACGACCTCACCATGGAGGAGTACGAACGGCGCAAACGCGAAAGAGCGAAGGCCCGTGAGCTCCGGGAGAAGCGCAGACGTCTCTTAAAGCGCGTCTGTATCGCCCTCCTTGCCCTCATTATAATAGTTGCCGCCGTGCTGCTCATCACTAAGGCGCACAGGAACAGGGCCGCGGATACGGATATCGTCGAGACTCTCGCCGAAACGAAGATCCCCTCCTGGATCGACAAGCAAATCATAGCTGAGGGCTCCGCATCCAGACAGGGCGAAAAGCTGACCGGCGTAAAGTCGATCGTCATCCACTACGTAGGCAGCGCCGGAACAACGGCCCAGCAGAACCGGGACTACTTCGGCGAGCCGGGCACAAAGTCCAGTTCCCATTTCATAATCGGCCTCGACGGCGAGGTCATCCAGTGCCTGCCCCTCGACGAGAAATCTTCCTCGACGGGCAAGCGCAACCCGGATACCATCTCCATAGAGGTGTGCCACCCCGACGAGGACGGGAAGTTCTCAGACAAGTCCTATGCGTCGCTGGTGAAGCTGACCGC
The DNA here is from genome assembly GCA_017619535.1 of Oscillospiraceae bacterium. Lineage (GTDB taxonomy): Bacteria > Bacillota > Clostridia > Oscillospirales > Oscillospiraceae > RGIG8048. The sequence goes on from JAFZSD010000048.1 coordinate 10,921, forward strand.
CTGGCTCTGCGATCTCTGCGAGCTCGATCCGGAGGCCGGAGTCATCCGCCACTACGACGCCACCGGCATCAACTGTCCCGCCTACTACGTGGAGCACGAGGATGCCTGGGCGCAGTTTGTTAAAGACGTCGGCGCTGCCCTGAAGAAGGGCTGACGTCCTTCCGGCCCATCCGATTGACGGGACGGCCCGTCTGATGTAGAATCAACGTGCCGACGGCTCCTCTGCCGGACGGCAAATACTATCGAACTGAGCGGTGCTATATGCGTAAACTTGCTTTTTTGCCGCCCGTCTGTGCTCTCGCGCTGGGCGCGGTCGGCTTCATCTTCAGAAAGGAAGTCCTGGACACTGCCTTTGACGCGGCGGGCCTCGCCGTGCCCGGGTCCAATTCGGCAGCCATGCTGCTGTACCTTGCGTGCGCGGCGGCTGTCGTCTGCATCCTGTTCGGGGCGATCATCGGCGGGATCCGGAGATCGGACCCTGAATACGTCAGAGCGTTCTCCGGCGGGCTCCTGAACATCGTCGTGAACATCGTCTTAGCGGCGGCGTTCATATACGCCGGCTATCTTCTCTACACACAGTTCGGCGGCTTCTCCGGGCTCAGCATACTGCAGCTCCTGTTCCTGATATTCGCCCTGCTGAGCGCCATAGCCTTTATCATCATGTCCGTTGGCGCGTACCGGCGCAAGGAGAGCGGAGTCCTGTCCGTGTTCTCCATGGCTCCGGCCCTCTTCTTCTGCGTCTGGCTCATCATGTTCTACAAGGAGCATTCGGTGGATCCGACGCTCCTCCGTTTCGCTTACCACTGCGTCGCCTTCGCTGTCACCGCCATCGCTTTCTTCATCGCGGCAGGCTACGCCGTCGGCAAATCCCACCCCGCGTTCTATATCATCACGGCGCTCCTAGCCGTCTTCCTCTGCACGCTGTGCGCCGCGGACTTCATCGGCAGCCTGCCGGAGCTCATCCTGCTGGGCGCCACGGTGCTGGAGCTCGTGATAAACACGTCGCTCTTCATAGCCAACCTCAAGCCGCGAAAAGAGTGAGAATCGTTTGAATTATCTAAGCGCCTCTTCCGTTATCACGGAAGAGGCGCTTCTTCATTCTCTGTCTCCTATTATGAGCTTCCGCTTTTTCCAGTGTCCGCTCAGGTGATATATGATCGCCGGTATAGCCGTAAAGTACGCGGCGCATGCGTTCCCGTACCAGAACCCCTTCACGCCGTAGCCCAGGACTATTCCGAACAGCACCGCGAGGCCTATCCTCGCGATCACTCCGTCCAGGATCCCGACGAACAGGCTGAAGCCCGCGTCGCCGACGCCGTTCACAAGGGAGAGCGCCGGCCCTATAAGGGCGAAGGAGAACATGCACAGGACGCAGGGCTTCATGTACACAGGCGCCCATGCCAGAATGTCCGGATCGCTGCTGAACAGGCCGAACACGCCTTTCGGGTACAGCAGGAAGACCGAACCTATGACGATGAACACCGAGATGGTGACCGTGTACGCAGTGCGGAGGATCTTCTGTACCCTGTCCAGCCTGCCGGCACCGACGTTCTGGCCGATCATGGATGCGGAGGAAGCCCCCAGGGCGTTGGAAAAGGCCGACGTCGAGGTCGTAAGTTTCGCACCGACTCCGTGTACGGCGGAGGCGACCACGCCGAAGGAATTGGCCAGCGCCGCGACCACGATCATCGAGATGGATATGGATATGTGCTGAAGCGCGAGAGGAAGTCCCAGCTTCAGCATCGGACCGAGTATCCTTCCGGTCATCCTGAAGCTTGACGGTCTGAAATCGAAGCCGAATGAGGAGCGCCGCCTGTACAGGTATATGAGGGACCCTATGAAAGACGCCGCCTGCCCTATGACCGTGGCGAGGGCCGCGCCGAAGGCGTCCATCTTGAACTTGGCCACGAACAGCAGATCGAGGATCAGATTCAGGGTGGCCGCAGCGGCTATGAACATGAGCGGTCTCTTCGAGTCTCCCATCCCCCGCAGGATGGCGCTCACCGTGTTGTATCCGTATATGAATATCATGCCGGCGAAACACACGAGGATGTAGCTCCTGGCCTGGGCCCTTGCCGCGTCGGGCGTGTTCATCACGTCCAGTATCCTGTCTGCGAACAGCGCGCAGACGGCCGCCAGCACCGCGGCGCCGATGAATACCGAGGTGAACATCGTCCCGATGGTGCGGCTCACGTGTTCCCTCTCGCCCCGTCCCACATACTGGGCGATCATGATCTGTCCCGCCGTGGTGAAACCGAGGCAGATGTGGGTCATGAGGTTCAGGACGTCGCCGCCCACCGCAACCGCGGACAGTCCTGTGCTGCCGACGAATTTTCCGATGACCATCATGTCCACCAGGTTGTAAACGAGCTGGAGGACGTTGGATATCGCGAAGGGATAGGCGAAGATAAGGAGCTGTTTGGCCACGTTCCCCTCGGTCAGGTCGTTTATCATGGTCTGTCTGCTCATCCCTGCGCCCCGCCTCCTGCGCCGCTGTCTGCAGGCCGCACCGCATACTTGGCGAGCAGCCGCACGGGATGATAGGAGAGTTTGGACTTCCGGAGGCCTTCGTCCCCGTCGTCCTCCTCCCGGTTTATGAAGTCCACGCCGGCGCCTGCGAAAGCGCGGGCGAACTCCCGGACCAGCATCTGGTATGAACCGGCGTATTCCCTGTCGGATTTCTCGGTGTGGATGAAGAGCGTGTCGCCGACGACCTCGCCTATCGAGATGCCGATCACCTTCCCGCCGGCCCGCAGTATGCCCGCCGGCAGACCGTACGCTTCGAAGTTGTCCAGGACTTCGAGGGCTTTTCTGTCCCCTTCTATCAGGGTCTCCGAATCCTTTGTGTGCTCGCCGACGTATTCCGAGAGGAAGCTTCTGGCCTCGGCCAGGTTCCCTGTATCCACCAGTTCGAAGGACCAGCCGGGGTTATCCCTTATGAATCTGTTTATGTGGTTCCTCTGGGCGCTGTATTTCCTTCCCGCCATCTCGCGGAGATCCTCCGCGGCGTACAGGTAGTCGCTCCAGATCCTGTCGGACCATGCCTCGAATCCCGGCATTATCTTCTCCAGCTCCGGCAGACGCGGCTCCGAGACCATACAGAATTCCGGGGCTATGCCGTTCTCTTCGCAGTATCCGAGGATCTTTCCGTACGCCTCCGGATCCGAGGACCCTATGGGCGCCGGGAACGCCGTCCTGCCCTCTATCTCCGTGCGGAGATACAGGACTCCGTCCTCGACCGCAAACTCCGTACGGTAGTAGTCGCGCCACATGAACGTGCCTCCCACGGTGCAGTCGCACGTCCGGCATCTGCATCCGTGGAAGAACGGTCTAAGCAGTCCTATGTGTTCAAGTTTAAGGGGCATGAAATCCAGCATATGCAATAGGCTCCCAAACGATCCTGTTCCGTCAGTCCTCCGCGGGACCGACGTACTTTCCGACGGGCTCGCCGTCTATATCTCCCGTGATCTCGACGAGCACGAAGCCGTCCAGATCCGCGTCTTCTTCTGCAGTGAAAAGGATCCTCCCGTCTATGTCCGGCGATTCGGCATAGCTGCGGCCGTACCACCGGGTCCCGTCGAACCCTTCCGCCAGCACCTCGGTAACGGTGCCGATGCGGCTCTCGTTGTACCCGTCCATGACTCCGGCCTGCAGTTCCATCACGAGCTCCGCACGGCGGCGGGCAGTCTCCTCGGTCGGACGGTCCATGGAGGCGGCGGGCGTCCCTTCTTCCGGGGAATACGGGAACACGCCGGCCCGCTCGATGCGCGCCTCCCGGAGAAAAGCGCAGAGCTCCTCGAACTCCGCCTCTCCCTCTCCGGGCAGTCCCGTGATGAGGCTGGTCCTCAGGACGACGCCGTCTATCCTTTCCCGCAGCTTTCGAAACAGGTCTCTTATCTCCTCTCCCGTCCCGCGTCTGTTCATCCGGGCAAGGATCCCGTCGTTTATATGCTGGACGGGTATGTCGAGGTACTTGAGTATCTTTTTCTCTTCCGCTATGACGGATATAAGTTCGTCGTCGATCTCGTCGGGATACAGATAGTGCAGTCTGATCCAGTGCAGTCCCTCGATGGCGCAGAGCTCCCGGAGGAGCGGCGCCAGCATCTTCCTGCCGTACAGGTCGGTGCCGTAGCGGGTGATGTCCTGGGCGACTACGATGAGTTCCCGTATGCCGTTCTCAGCCAGCTGCTCCGCCTCGGCGACGACGTCCTCCCTCGCGCGGCTCCGGACCGGGCCTCTGAGGTCCGGGATGACGCAGTAGGCGCACCTGTTGTCGCAGCCCTCGGCTAGCTGAATATACTCCCATACCGGCGAAGTGGTGAGCACCCTGCCCGTCTCGGGCTCAGGCTGATCGAGCTTCCCGTATACGGAAAAACGCTCTCCCGCCAGGGTCCGCGAGACCACGTCCGTAATATCGAAAAAACTGCCGACTCCGGCGACGGCGTCCACCTCCGGCAGTTCGCGCAGTATCTCATCCCTGTATCTTTCGGCCAGGCAGCCCGTCACGATTATCTTTCCGATGCCGCCTTCCGCCTTTATCTCCGCAAGGCCGAGTATGGTGTCGATCGCCTCGGATTTGGCGCTGTCGATAAAGCCGCAGGTGTTCACCACCACGGCGTCGACGTCCGAAGTGTCTCCCGTGACCTCGTATCCGGCCTCGCTGAGGAGGCACATCATCTGCTCGCTGTTGACAAGGTTCTTGGCGCAGCCGAGCGAGACGAAGCCTATCCTTTGTGCCATAATTATCAGCTTTCTCCTGTCTCGTTTTTATAGCGCTCCACGGCGCTTTTTATCTCGTCCCATGTGAATCCGCGCCGGAACAGCGCGTCCGTCGCCTTTTTCAGTCCGGCCCTGTCCGGCATCTCACCGCCGAGGCGGGAGCACAGCATCGCGTAAGCCGCCTCTTCGGTCCCCGACAGTTCCGCCAGGGCGTCGTCCCACAGTTCCCTGGGGATACCGCGGCGGTGCAGCTCGTTCTTGACCCGTGAGATCCCGTAGCCTTTCGCGGCATAGTGGCGCACGATGAGCGACGCGTACTCCGCGTCGTTGACCGCGCCTATGTCCTCCAGCCACTGCGCCGTCTCCGCGGCGGCCTCCTCTCCGGTCCCTTTCGCAACAAGTCTGTCCGTTATCTCACGGACAGACATATTGCGGTCGCCCAGGATGCGCAGGGCGGTCGCCCTCGCACCCGAGAGCGACGCGTCCTTTCTGAGAGACTCCATCTCTTCAACGGTCAGTTCCCTGCCGGTGAAAAGGCTGTAGTCGGCTATCTGGTTTATGGTCACAGTGAGTTTTTCCGTTCCGCCGTCCAGTTCGAGATAGTATCTGTCCTTAACGTGTTTGGACGGCACGATAGCGGTAACGGTCACCTGCTTCAGCCCTCGAAATCGTCTGCGGAAACGTCTACGGCCCTGCCCGCGGCCTTCGCGGCGATCCTTGCCTGCGGCGTCATTAGCTTGACCGCGTTCGCCCTTATCTTGGCCTCGAGCTCGTCCGCTACGTCCGGGTTGTCCTTAAGGTACTGTTTTGCGGCGTCGCGGCCCTGGATCCGGGTCTCGCCGATAGTGAACCATGCGCCGCCCTTGTCTATGAGCTCCAGCTTCACGCCCAGGTCGAGTATCTCGCCGACCTTGGATATGCCTTCGCCGTACATGATGTCGAATTCCGCCTCTTTGAAAGGAGGCGCGACCTTGTTCTTGACGATCTTCGCCCGGGTGCGGTTGCCCACGATCTCGCTTCCGTTCTTGAGGGACTCGATGCGGCGCACGTCGATCCGGACGCTGGAGAAGTACTTCAGCGCGCGGCCGCCGGGAGTGGTCTCCGGGTTGCCGTACATGACGCCTATCTTCTCGCGGAGCTGGTTGATAAACACCACGATGCAGTTGGTCTTGGAGATGGATCCGGCCAGTTTTCTGAGCGCCTGGGACATGAGCCTCGCTATGACGCCGACGCTGGAATCGCCCATCTCGCCCTCTATCTCGCTTCTCGGGACCAGGGCTGCGACGGAGTCGACAACGACCACGTCGACGGCGCCGGAGCGCACGAGCGTCTCCGTTATGGCCAGCGCGTCCTCGCCGGTGTCGGGCTGGGAGATGAGCAGATCCTCGATGTTCACGCCTACGGCGCGGGCGTATGCCGGTTCAAGGGCGTGCTCCGCGTCGACGAAGGCGACCTCTCCGCCCAGCTTCTGGGCGGACGCGATGATGTGGAGCGCCAGCGTCGTCTTGCCGGAGGATTCAGGTCCGTATATCTCGATGATGCGTCCCCTGGGAACGCCGCCTATGCCGAGTGCGAGGTCCAGCGAGAGCGAGCCGCTGGGGATGGCGTCGACGTTCACCTGCATATTGTCGCCGAGCCTCATGATTGCTCCCTTGCCGTAGCTCTTCTCTATCTGGGATATAGCGGTCTCGAGGGCCCTCTTCTTGTCCTCCGCGGGAGCCGGCGTGTCGATCTTCTTCTTTTCCTTTTCAGCCATTGGTGTCTTTACCTCCGATCCTGATTCTGCATCATCTGGCCCGCGACGACGCGCTCGACGCCTATCGTGTCGCGGTACGTTTTTATGTTTTCAAATCCGTTTGATTCCATTATCTGCGAGACCTCCGCGGCCTGCCCCACCCCGCATTCGAAGAGGATGCTGCCGTTCTGCCTCAGGAGGACTTGCAACTTTCCCGCCACGGCCCGGTAGAAATCCAGGCCGTCCGGGCCGCCGTCCAGCGCGGTTAGCGGCTCCCAGTCCCGGACCGAGCTGTCCAGGCCGATTATCTCCGACGAGGGGATGTACGGCGGGTTGCAGACTATCATGTCGAAACTGCCGAGGAACATCGGCGGCGCCTGCAGGGCGTCGGCCTCCACGCAGGAAGTACGACGGGTAAGATTGTTTTTCAGAAGGTTGCCGCGGCACACCGACAGGGCCTCTCTCGAACTGTCCGCCAGTACCACACGGCAGGACGGCACGTTCGCCGCCAGCGCCATTCCGACGCACCCGCTTCCGGTGCACAGGTCCAGGACCCGTCTGTCCGGCTCCCGGAGTATGAGCATCTCTATGGCGGTGTTTACCAGCACCTCGGTGTCTATCCTCGGTATCAGGACGTCTCCGGTCACCGTTACGGGCAGGCCGTAGAACTCCCACTCTCCCGTTATGTACGCGATCGGTTCTCCGCTTATCCTGCGGTCGGCGAGCGCGTTTATCTCCTTCTCGAAGGCGTCGCCGTTCAAATAGAACCTGCCGTCCCGCAGGAACTCCTCCACCGATTTGCCGGAAGCCTTCGCGGCCAGCAGCCGCGACTCCAGGTCGTACCCTTCGATCCCGCTGTCGCGCAGCCGCTTCCGGACGGCAAGGTATACGTCGTTGTATGTCTTAATGCCCATCACCCCCGCATCGCGGTCTCACCGGATCACCAGAGATCCTCGCCCTCCGTCTCCGGGATCACGCGCCTTAGCGCTTCGATCGCCACTTCGAGCATCGAATCGTCCGGCTCCTGGGTCGTCAGGCGCTGCAGCGCCTTTCCCGGAGCCGACACGATGCGCGTGCAGACGTTGTCGTTCCTTCCGGCCCACTTTATTATCTCGTAGCTTATGCCCACGACCACGGGCAGCAGCACTATGCGGAGGACCATCCTGGTCCATACGTTCGACCAGTTCACGACCGCGAACACGAGTATGCTGACGATCATGACTATGAACAGGAAGCTCGTGCCGCATCTCGGGTGGAAGCGGCTCTGCATCCGGGCGTTCTCCACCGTCAGAGGAAGCTGCTTCTCATAGCAGAAAATGGTCTTATGCTCCGCGCCGTGGTACTGCCATACGCGCTTTATCTCCTTCATCTTCGTGGCCAGCCACATGTAGATAAGGAACACGATTATCCTGATGACGCCCTCTATAAGGTTCTTGAGAAGGCGGCTCTCGATGACTTTGTTAAAGATGCCGGTGAGCACCGTCGGAAGCAGGACGAAGAGCCCTATCGCCAGAACGATGCCGATCACCACGGCCAGGCCGATTATGATCTTGTCCGCCGTCTCGCTGCTGAAGTGCTTCTGGATCCAGAGGTCCAGTTTGGACGGCTCCTCCTGTTCTTCCTCGGGCTGGCATTCCGCCGAGAACGTCAGCGCCTTTACTCCGTTTATCATGCTGGAAAGGAAGGCCACGACTCCTCTTATGATCGGCCATCCCAAGACCGGATATTTGTCTTTTATGAACTTCAGCTCGTCTTCCTTGACTATGAGCTTCTCAGGCGTTCTTACTACGATCGCCTGCTTTTTCGGGCCGCGCATCAGGATGCCCTCGATGAGCGCCTGACCTCCTATCGAAGTGCGGAACTTCACGTCCTCCGCGCTGCTGTTTCTTCTTTCTGACATTTTACCTCCATGCGGTCATTCGCCGTCGCCCGGGCTCTGGGTCATGCTGCTCTCGGGCAGCCTGATCGTTATGAGAAGGCCTCCGCCTTCCGCGTTCGACAGTTTGAGCGTGCCGCCGTGATATTTTATGATCTCGTCGCATACCGCGAGACCGATGCCGCTGCCTCTCTCCTTGGCGTTGCTGCCCTTGTAGAACTTCATCTTGACGTTCTCGAGCTCGTCCTCCGGGAGGCCGGGGCCGTGGTCGCGGATCTTTATGGTGACGAAGCTTCCGTCGCTGTCTATGGAGACGTCTATGCTCCCGCCGCTCTTGGCGTACTTCGAGGCGTTGTCGAAGACGTTCAGGAACACCTGCCGCAGGCGCGCCGGATCCGCCGGGATAAGGGGGATGTCCTTCTCGGGCGGTTCGTATACGATCTCCATCTGCTCCTGGGACAGGAGATCCCGGTATGCAAATATGGCGTCTTCCAGTTCCGCCGCTATATCCGTCTGCTCCACGTTGAGCGTGAACCGTCCGTCCTCTATCCTCGTGAACTCGAGGAGCTCCTCCACCATCTTGCTGAGCCGCTTGGACTCCTTGAGCATGATGGCGACGCCTTTCCGGGTCTCCATGTCCAGCTCGGTGTTGTAGAGCAGCGTCTCGCCCCAGCCCGTAATGGCGGTGAGGGGCGTGCGCAGCTCGTGGGAGACCGACGAGATGAATTCGGTCTGCATCTTTTCGGACTGTGCTATCTTCATCGACATCTCGTTTATGGAGGAGACCATCTCGCCTATCTCCTCGCCGTATGTCTTTTCGATCTGTATGCCGTAACTGCCGTCCGCGATGCGCTTCGACACGGTCGTTATCTCGTTGACCGGAAGGATCACGGAACGGATGAATATCATGTTTATGAGCACGACTATGAGCATGACGAACATGCACGCCGCCGCCGCGGCCAGCACGCTTATAAGTAGCTGCCGGTTCACGAGACGGAGGCTTGTGACGTACCTCATGACGCCTATGACGCGGTTGCCGGAGTACATTATCGGGGCGGAGACCGCCATGATCCTCTCGTTGGCGATCGACCTGCCCACGAAGGTCGAGGTCTCGCCCGTCCGGATCGCGTCCCCTATGTCCGAGGTGCCGGGATTCGTGCCGGCGGTTATGCCGTTAGACGAGATAACAATGCGGCCGTCGGTGTCGATGAACTGCAGCTCGAGCTTGTCTGCGTCTTCGAAAGATTCGGTGTATCTGTACGCGCTGTCATAGAACTCCGCGTAGGTCTTGTTGATGTAGTTCGTGAAGAAGTCGGTGGAAGTCTGGGCCTTGGTCTCCAGGCCGGTACGTACCGTAGTGTAATAGTAACTGGCTACCAGTACAGAAAACAGGACAAATACGAGCAGGAGCACAAGGCCGACGGCCAGCATGCTCGTCCTCATCCAGCGGTTCCTCATACCGCCGGACCTCCTTTTTCGCTTCGCCATGTTTTCTCACCTTCTTCCCCTGCGCGGAACGACTTAAAAGATCAGAATCCCCACTTGTATCCGTATCCCCAGACCGTCGTGATGTAGCTCGGGTTCGTGGAGTCGTCCTCGATCTTTATCCTCAGCCTGCGGATGTTCACGTCCACTATCTTGAGCTCGCCGAAATAGTCGCGTCCCCAGACGGTATTGAGGATGTCCTCTCTGGACAGGGCCTTGCCCGGGTTCTCCATGAACATCTTCATGATGACGTACTCCACCTGGGTGAGCTTTATCCTGACCCCGTTCTTCTCCAGGGTCCTGTTGCGGGTGTTGAGCTTGAAGGGCTCCTGGATTATCTCGCCGGTGTCCTGCTGCTCCGCGTCGCCGAGGCGGCGGCTGAGGGCGTCTATCCTGGCTATGAGCTCCGCCGGTGAGAAGGGTTTGGTGACGTAGTCGTCCGCCCCCGTCATGAGGCCGGTGACCTTGTCCATCTCCTGGGTCCTCGCCGTGAGCATGACGATGCCCATGTGGGGATCCTGCGCGCGTATGCGCCGGCACACTTCGAACCCGTCGATATCCGGCAGCATGATGTCGAGTATCGCGAGGCGCGTGTCGGGATTCTCCTTGAGCCTTTCGAAGGCCTCCGCGCCGGTGCCCGCCTCGATGGGCTCGTAGCCGGCGCGTTTGAGATTGATGACCACGAAACTGCGTATACTGGTCTCGTCTTCAAGCACAAGTATCTTCTTCATATCGTCTCCTCCTCCGTGCGTCAGATCGCACCGGTGCTCCAGTCGGAATATATTATCTTGAAATTGTCGCGTATGAGCTGTTCATTTATATCGATCCCGTGAGCGTCGACTATCTCCGCTGCGAAGATCGCGTCCGAACGGGCCAGCAGCTGAAACCGCCCGGGAAGCGCCGAGAGCTCGCGCTTGTTGTCTCCCGTAAGCGTATATATCTTCAGAAAGTCCTCAACTGTCTGCTCTTCGCTCCCGGTCCCGGCTTTCCTCACTCTGGAGAACACTATCGTCCTCTCGCCCTGCTGGGAGTCCTCCCTCCGGACCGTTATGCCGTCCCCCCATTCCTCGGGGATCACGAGATACCAGCCGTCGGAATAGTTGTGGTAGGTAGTCATCGCTATACTGCGTCTCCCGCTGGATCCGTAGTCGTACCAGTCGATCACGTAGTACACGGTCTCGCTCTGCTGGAACAGCGTCCGCGGGAAGGGCACGTCCATCCTGCCGTCGTCGTTTATGTCGCTGCAGTACACCGCGGTGCTCCGCATGGTGGCGGTGCTGGCCCCGTCGCGGGCCCTGATGGTTATGTTCTTCAGGTTCCCGTCGTCGTCCAGCGTGAACACGTCGGTCAGCAGGCCTCCTTCGGCCCGGGTGCTGTCGATGAAGACCGCGGCGCGGTCGTCGGTAAGGCGTCCCCGCATTATGCGGGCGACCGTTCCGGTGTCCTTCGACAGATAGGCGGACGAACTCACCATCTCCCCGTCGCTCATGAGGTTGTAAAGGGTCGCCGTCGCGGCGTCGGACTCGGACTTGTTGATCGCCAGGGCCTCGCTGTCGCCGTCCCTGTCTATATCCGTAACGGTGTAGGTGGAATAGTCGGTGCTGGCCAGCTCAACGGGCTGGAAGTCCAGGACTGAGTACATCGTCAGCATCTTGACCGTCGGACCCATGCGCCAGCCGACCAGGATCTCCTTCGTGCCGTCGCTGTTCATGTCGGTGTACGTTATGCTGTCGACGGACGTTCCTTCGCCCTCTATTACCGCCCTCTGCTCGAACACGCCGCCGTTCTCGCTGAAAACGTATATACGGAGCGGTCTCTCCTCCTGGACCTTGAAGAAGGCTATCGCCTCGTTGCTGCCGTCCCCGTCAAGATCCTGCAGCTGCACGGACTGTCTGTTCTGCCCCGCGGCGGGCGGAGCGAAAGTCGCGCCGCCGGATATGACCTCGTCTATCTTCTCCTGCAGCTGGATGAATCTCTCGGTCGCCTGGGGAACGCTGTAGTATATCTCCGGAGGGTCGCCGATGCAGCCGGAAAGCAGCGCGGACACGGCCGCTGTCACGAGAACGGCGGCTGTGATTCTTCTGAGCCTTTTCACGGCATTCCCTCCTTTTTCCGTTGATGGCAGGGCCTTTTCGGGCCCCGGCCGGCGGGTCCCTCCCGCGCTTTCACGGCGGCAGGGCACAGCACCCGCTTATTTTAATATTTTATCATATCGGCAATCAAAATGGTAGCATTATATTATAATTTAGTATATACTCGTCATGCCTGAACGGCAGAGCGGAAGGAGGTGTCCGGATGCGCGTTCTCATGTCTTTCACGGAAGGAAAAAGCGCCGCTGTGCGCGCCCTTCTGAGGAGGGCCGTCGCCGAGGAATACGGCCTGCGCGGCCTGCGGATCGAAAAAACGGAACACGGGAAACCCTATTTCCCGGAGAGGCCGGACATATACTTCTCACTGAGCCACACCGACGGCGCCGTCCTCTGCGCAGTATCCTCGTCCCCCGTCGGATGCGACGTGCAGATACACAGGCCGGTGCACGAGAGGGTGCCGGAGCGCGTCTGCGCGCCCGAAGAACTCCGGCAGATGGATTTCTTCGACCTCTGGGCTCTGAAGGAGAGCTGGATAAAGCTGCGGGGCCTGCTGGACAGACCGCTGCGGGAGATAGTCTTCACAGCCTCGGACGGGATCATCACCGCCCCTCCCTGCGTAACGGATACCGCCGTGCCGATGCCCGTCTTCGCGCGGGTCTACGGCGGCTTGGGAGACTATTCGGCTGCCGTCTGTTCGGCGGAGGACGGCATCCCGGACGCCATCGAGATCGCGGAAGTCCCGTGACGGCATCTGTTCCTCTTGCCATTTTACCGTCCAGGTAATATACTGATTGGGCAGACTATGCCGGTATGATGGAATTGGCAGACGTGCCAGACTCAAAATCTGGTGGTGGCAACACCGTGTCGGTTCGACCCCGACTACCGGCACCATCTGAAAGCCCCGAACGCCTTGAAATCACAGGGTTTTCGGGGCTTTCTCCGTTTTGTCCCGAAGATGGCGGTCATGTATCCGAAACGGTGAATAGCGGGTAATAGACGCATTTTTCAGGATATTCCGAGCCTGCAAAGCCTTGTGCTGCAAGGGGCTACGTGCTCGTTGTAAATCAGGTAATCCAACTCCCGGCGGTCAAGCCGGGTTCCCACGAACTCCCGTTGAACGGCAATTACCATTCATTTTTAGATATTCCCTTGATTCCTAAAAGATTTGAAGGGAATTTCCCTTTTTTGCTTGACTATTCCCTTAATTTTGGATATATTATAAGGGAATAAACTCGGAGGTGAGGGAATGAGGACTTTCAACTACTCGCTCATAAAGGATCAGAAGTGGGACTCTGAGCTTCTCGGTCTTATTGCCGCCATTTACAAGGAAGCCGGCAGGCAGGAAATGTATTTGAAGCAGAGGCCGGAAGAGCTCGAAAAGCTGGTCGAGATCGCAAAAGTTCAAAGTACCGAGGCCTCCAACGCGATTGAGGGCATCCGAACAACAAGCACCCGTATCAGGCAGCTTGTTGCGGAAAAGACGGCTCCCAAGAATCGCAGTGAGCAGGAAATCGCCGGTTATCGGGATGTTCTGAATATCATCCATGAGAGCTTTGACGCCATCCCGATCACTCGGAACTATATTCTGCAATTACACAAGATCCTATACAGCCACTCGACCAACTCCATAGCCGGTCAGACGAAGAACGTGCAGAATTATATCAGCGCCTCATACCCTGACGGCCATACTGAGATATTGTTTACGCCTCTTGCCCCCTATGAAACGCCCGAGGCCATTGACCGTATATGCGAGGAGTACAACAGGGTCATAGGAAATATGGAACTTGAACCGCTGATAGCGATCCCTGTCTTTATTCATGATTTCCTTTGTATTCACCCGTTCAATGACGGAAATGGTCGAATGAGTCGGCTGCTGACGACCCTTCTCCTTTATCGGAACGGCTTTTACGTCGGAAAATATATCTCCCTGGAAGCAAAGATAGCAAAGAATAAAGACCTGTATTATGACGCCCTTTCCGCGTCTCAGGACGGATGGCACGAGGGCAAAGACGATCCGGTGCCTTTTATCAAATACTTGCTCGGGACGATACTGGCTGCTTACAGAGATTTTGAAGACCGGTTCGCGCTTGTGGAAACGAAACTCCCGGCAATAGAAACCGTCAGACGTGCAGCCGAATACAAGATCGGTCGCTTTACCAAACAGGATATCCGCGAGCTTTGTCCATCCCTGAGCCTCAGTTCGCTCGAAGGCGCGCTGCGTAAACTTGTCGCAAGTGGTGAAATAAGAAGAGAAGGAAGCGGGAAGAATACCTGTTACTTCAGGACTACCTGATTCCCTTAATCCGAACGGTATTCCCTAAAAACCGGAATCGATTTAAGGGAATAGGCCGGCAGACGAGCGCATCATAAAGAGAACCGGACCTGATCTCCCCGTGGAGACAGGTCCGGATCATTTTCTGACTGTTTTACTGCCGCGGTTCCCCGCCTCCGGTGTCCGGGGATATGGATACTGGGATCACGGAGTAGTAGTTTCCTCCGCCTGTCGGCACGGATTTAATGAGCACGTCCACTCCGAAATACTCCCTCAGGCGCTCCGCAGTGACCACTGAAGAGCTTTCTCCGTAGACGGACGTGCCGTCCTGTCCGAGAAGGAGCGTCGTGTCCGCTATCTGCAGGGCGTGGGCCGGATAGTGAGTGTTGATCACGCAGGATATCCCGTCTCTCTTAGCCAGATCTTTCATTACGCCGAGTATTACCAGCTGGTTCTTGAAATCGAGGCCCGATTCGGGCTCGTCCAGGACGAGGACCTTGGCCTCCGCAGTCAGCGCCCGGGCGATCATGAGCATCTGCAGTTCTCCGCCGCTCATCTGGCTGCACTTCTTGTCCCGCAGGTGTTCTATCCCGAGGAGCCCGAACGCCCTTTCGGCCGCCTCCAGATCGCGCTTTTTGGGCTGCTGCAGGATGCCCAGGTGGGCGCTCCGCCCGAGAAGGACCATCTCTGCTCCCGTATACATCACGTTCGTATATCTGGCCTGGGGCACGTATGAGATGTTCTGCCACACTTTGCGCACTGGCATCCTTGCTATATCCTCGCCGTCCAGAGTGCTGCGGCCGTGATCCCACCTGAGTATGCCGGTCATGCACTTGAGGAGCGTCGTCTTCCCGACGCCGTTGGGCCCAAGGATCGCTGCGATCTGCCCGTCCTCCACCGTTACGTTCACGTCTTTCAGTATAGGTTTTTTCGGGTCGTATCCGAATGTCCCGCTGATTATCTCCAGTCTCACCGCATGCTCCCCCCTGTCCTTCTGAGAAGTATGACGAAGATGGGCGCGCCGATTATGGCGGTGAGTATGGAGATCGGTATCTCCGCCGCCGTCGCCGCCCTGGCGATCGTGTCGATGATGAGCATGAACACGGCTCCGAAGGAGATGCACGCGGGCACGAGCCGCCTGTGGTCTCCGCCGGTGAGCATCCGGCAGATATGGGGCACCAGCAGTCCGACCCAGCCGATCTGTCCGCACATGGAGATGCAGGAGGCCGTTATCATGGTGGCGCTGCCGATTATGAGCACCCGCAGGAGCTTCAGATTGTTTCCCAGGGCCCTGATCTCGTCCTCCGGCAGTACCAGGATGTTAAGTTTCCATCTGAGAAGGAAGATGATCAGTATGCCCAGGATTATGAAGGGCCCGCCCAGGGCAAGGCTTTTGTAGTTTGCGTTCACCAAGCTGCCGAGGAGCCAGTAGGTTATGGCGGGGAGCTTCGAATCAGTGTCCGCCACGTACTTCACAAGGCTCGTCAGCGCCTGGAACAGGGACGAGCATATTATGCCCGACAGGATTATCATGACCGTCGAGGAGCCCTCGCGCTTGATGCTGAAAGTCATGGTCAGCAGCACGGCGGCCACGCCCATCACGAGGGCGGAGGCCTGGACCAGGATCAGTCCAGCGTCGAACAGTATCGCCAGCACCGCGCCGAAGCTGGCGCCGGCGGCCACGCCCAGGGTGTCCGGCGTCGCCATGACGTTTGAGAACAGGCTCTGGAAGGCACACCCCGCCAGGGCCATGCCCGAACCGCAGAGCACCGCCAGTATTATTCTGGGAAGACGCATGTTGAACAGCACGCTGTATGCGTTCTTCTCGATGCTGTCACGCCCGGCCGTGATGACGCTCCAGACGTTCCTGACGGTCTCCCCGGGGGTGTACATTATCCGCCCTATGCCTAGGCATATGAGAGCCGCCGCTATCGGAAGGACGATCAGCAGCACCGTTATGAGGATATTCCGTTTTGCCTTTTTCGGGGCCATAGAACGAGGTCTCCGTTTCCTGTCAGTTTAATATCACATATGGGATTCCGGCACCGGATCGTAGATGCGGGCGAGCTGCTCCTCGGTCAGGTCGATGCCGTAGGTGTTCTTGTAGTGATCCTTCACGATCTGGTCGAAATCGATGTCCTCGAACTGCTCAGGCAGCTGCTTCATGGCCATCCACAGCATCATGAGAGGCGAGTCGTAGGTCGTGGCGAACCAGTAGAACGTTCCGAGAGGAATCTTGTAGACCTTCCCGTTCTGCACCGCTTTCAGTCCGCTCCAGTCGTGGCCTTCCGCCGCCGTGCTGTTGAGGATATCGTCAGCCTTGAAGGCGGAGAAACTGTTGAGGAAGATTATATCCGGATCCCACTCGTAGATCTGCTCCATGTTCACGGGCGCCGTGGAGTTTCCGAGCTCATAGCCCACGTTTATGCCGCCGGAGTATCTGATCCAGTAGTCGGCCGACTGGGTGCCGCCCGCCACCAGCGCGGAATCGTTGTAGTTGGCGATTATAAGGCTCCTGGGACGCTCGGCCTCAGGGACGCCGGCTATGCGCTCCGCCACCAGGGTCTCGATCTCGTTCTTGAAACTTTCGAACTGGGCGCTCCTGTCGGGCATGTCGAATATCTCGGAGAGGAACTTCGTCCACTCCAGGGTGACCTTGACGATGCTGTTGCCGTCGCCGCCGGTGTTGCCGTCATAGAACGGATCGAAAGCCACCGCCGGGATGCCTGCCTTCTCGATGAGCTCCTTCTCCTGCTCCTTGCCGGCGAAGTAGAACACTACGTCCGGCTCGAGCTTTATGAGCTCCTCGGCGTTTATCTCGCTGCCCTCGTAGAAGGAGGTGGACACGTCGGCTATATCCGGCACCAGTTCGGCCACGATGGAGTGCATCGCCGTGTTCTTGGAGGCCGGGTGGATGCCTACCAGCTTCTCGGCGGAGCCCATGAACAGGGCGAACAGCGCCGGAAGCGGAGTGACGGAGGTTATGGCCACGCGGTTTATCTCCCTGGGGATCTCCACCTCGTTGCCCGCCTCGTCGACGATGATGCGGGTCTCAGGCTCCGCAGGCTCGGTCTCGTCTTTTTTCTCTTCTGTATCATCTTTCGGCTGCGCCTTGCCGTCGGGTCTGGGCTGGACGTCGCTGGGGGAAACGTATTCGCTGTCTCCCGATGCCGCGCCGCTGTCTTTGCTGCCGCACCCCGCAAAGAGCGAGAAAGCCATTACCAATGCCAGCAGGATCGCTATTGTCTTTTTCATTTCGATGTACCTCCGATCCGTTCCGCGATCGTTCCTATGTTCTTATCGTCCATCAGGGCCGCGGCCCTGCCGTATATCCCGCCTGACACCGGCGTGCCGGGCAGGGGTATGAGTCCCGTTTTCGTTTTATCGTGTATGAGGCTCCCGAATACCGGATCCGCTATGACGGCCCTGTATCTTCCGGAGTTTATCTCCTCTTCGGCCTGCCGCTCCGTTTCTATATCCATGTCGCTCATCCCGGACAGATGAGAGAATATGTCCGCGACCGTTATGCCGCCGATCCCGTGCCCCAACGCCAGTTCCTCTCTCAGGGACGCGCCAATGACCGCGTCTCCCAGATAGAGGACGTCTCCCGCCGGGTACGTCTCCGGGGCCTCTCCCCGCAGGCGTCCGGCGATCGCTTCGGCGGAGCTCTCTCCCATGGGGAATCCGACCGCCATGGGGATGTCCAGTGTCCTGCTCAGGTACTGCGCTGCGCGGATGCCCGTGGAGGTAAGGCACAGGACGCTGTCCGCCTCCGATGCCCTTTCGATGTCTCCGGAGCAGTCTCCCTGTCCCAGGGATGCGATGACCTTTATTCCGGCTCCTTCGAGCCTTTTTACCGCTATCTCCCTGTTTCCCGTTCCCGACAGGGACAGGGCGTCGTCGCCGGTCAGGACCGTGCCGCCCTTCCGGGCGCCGGGTTTCAGGAATCTCTTCAGCAGCCAGAGCTGGGCCTCCGACGCTCCCGCGTCGTACAGTCCTATGCCGGTGGCGGGAAATCCCGCCGTCGGGATGCTGCTCCTCTGCTCTATCTCTCTCGCTATGCCCCTGAGGTCTGTGCCGATGAGCATAGGCACGGAGCTTCCCACCAGCGCGATGAAGCGGGGCCTGAGATCCCCGGCTGCCGTCAGCACCTTGTTTATGAGCTTCTCGTCGTCCCCCAGGGCCGCGTCCAGTTCCCGGAGCTGGGAACAGAACACCCTGGACGGGCTGGACGCATATCTCGGTTCGTCGTAGGACGTGAAGTTTATGGTGCAGCCCGACGCGTCGTGGATGACGGACATGCCGTCCCCGCCGTAGAACACGGAGCATATGCCGCCGTAATCGGGGGCGAAGGGCGGGAGATATATGTTCATTCCGCGCACAGTCTCGCCTCCTCCGATATCTCAGCCACGGTGACCGCCGTCTCCGGCGCGTCCTCTAATAGCCTGCATACGTTCTGTACCGCGTCCCAGCCCCAGTATCCGTTGTCGCAGAAGAGGGGCACCGTCCAGGCCGCGCGGGCAAAGCACCCGCACTCCTGGCCGACCGCCACGGCTTCGCAGATCCCCTTCGCCCTTGAGTCGGGCATGTCGTACCTTCCGCAGTCTCTTATCTCCACGTCCGGGAACTCGGAGGCCAGCGCTTCGGCGTGGGGGCCCGAGCCCGCCGTGGGCGAATAGACGTATATCTTCTTTACGTTCAGTCCGCAGCGTTTCAGGAACAGGCCCCAGCTCACGGGGTCTATGAAGGCAGCCGAATCCACGTACACGGGCAGGCCGCCCAGTTTCTTCGCCGCCTTTTCCGCCGCGCATACGGCGCTCTGCCTCAGAGCCGTGAAGTCGGGACAGGCTGTCTCCAGAGCGTCGCAGACCTTTTTCATGTCGCTTTCGAAAATGTCGAGATCCGCCTTCTGGGTCAGCATCACGAAGGGGGTGCCGAACCGTTTCTGAAGGAGCTTCACGGCTTCGCTGCCGTAGGGCATGGTGCAGACGTTCAGGGCAGCCCCCGCCATCTTCTGATACTCCTCCATCGTCCTGCATAGTCCTATGTGCATGAGGTCTATGCCGCTGCCCTTCAGGTGCTCCGTGAAAGCCCCTTCCCGGGGCCACTCGTTGCCGCCCATAAGGGCCGCCGTCCGGGGATCTCTCTCCGCCGGCTCCAGCAGGGAGAATATGTCCTCGTGGAGCTTGAAGATCGTCTGTCTCCTCTTGGCCGACTGACAGATGGGATCCATCTTCATGATCATGAACCTGACGTCCGGGTATGCTGTGCTGAGGTCCATGACCTCGCCGCTGTGGTCCGTGGCCAGCAGGCTGTCGATGCAGCTGGTGAAGATGATGACGACCTTCGGTCTCGCCGGCAGTCTCTCCAGGAGCTCGGTCACGCTTTTTGTTACCGCCTCCCGGTAATCGTTCATCACTATCTCGTCCTCCCGCAGTCCGTAGACCGACAGGCGGGAACCGATGCCGTTCTTCCTGGCGTTCAGCGCTATGATCCTGGCGCAGGACGCCGGGCAGAAGAACACCGCGTGGCTCTCCGGGATGTTCAGCGCCATCCTGGCTATGTCCCATCCCCCGTGGTAGGGCGAGCAGTAGCGTATGTCTTTCGCAATGGGATCAGTCATCTTCCGCCTCCCGTGAAAGCTCCAGCATCGTGGACGCCAGGTCTTCATAGGCCTTCGCCATACTGCTCTCCGGGAAAGCCTCGACCACCGTGAGGCCCCGGTTCTCCGCCTCCTGGACCAGGCCGTCCCTGGGGATGACCCCTATGACTCTGCTCTCTATGCTGTCGGCGAAGCTCTCGACGAGCTCACGCTCGTTCTCTACATCGCGGCAGTTGAGTATGAGGCCCGCGCAGCGGGCGTAGCCCCTCGCCTTGAAATTGTCCACCGCCAGGGCTATGTTGCCGGCGGCGTACATGGACATCTTCTCTCCCGAGGTGACGATGAACACGTCTCTGGCGTATCCGTCTCTTATGGGCATGGCGAAGCCTCCGCAGACCACGTCTCCCAGCACGTCGTAGATGACGACGTCGGGTCTGTATATCCCGTAGGCGTCAAGGCGCTCGAGGGTCTCGAAGGCGGTTATTATGCCGCGTCCCGCGCAGCCCACGCCGGGAGTCGGGCCTCCCGCCTCGACGCAGAGCACTCCGAAGCTGCCCTTCGTCACAATCTCTTCAAGGGCCACGTCCATCCCGTTTTTCCGTATGGAGTCGAGGACGGAAGTCACGGGCTTTCCCCCGGTGAGTGCCCGGGTGGAGTCCGCTTTCGGGTCGCAGCCGATCTGCATGACGGCAAGTCCCCTCATGGCCAGGGCCGCGGCCACGTTGGAGGCCGTGGTAGACTTGCCTATGCCGCCTTTTCCGTAGATTGCTATCCTTTTCATTCCGATGCTCCCACCACCTTGCCGGTCTGGATGCACTTGGCCCGGACTCCGCTTAGCCTGCCCAGTTTACCGGACAGGGCGTTTATCTCGTCGGAGGGCGCCTCCACCACTACTGAGATGACGCAGACGCCGTGCTCGGGCCTGGGGATGCCCATTCTGCCGACTATGAACTTCGCGAAGTCGTGGAGTATGGCGTTCACAGACGCCACCGACTCCGGATCTTCTACTATGATTCCTATCAGTGCTATTCTCTTCTCCATTTTTCTCCTCCGCGTTCCGGTCCGGAAAAGGGCAAACAAAAAGCCCTCTTCCGAAAAGAAGAGAGCGCAAAAAGACCGTACGTATGTACGATTACCTTATTGGCCCGCTTCGTCTCAGACATTTCTTCGATATCAGGGGGATTTTTCGATTACAGATTACCACATCGCCGGGCAGCAGTCAATAGGGACGATGCCGCCGAAAAAGGCGTCCCCTTTCGTCCAACGGTATCTGATGGCCTTAAAACGGTCATAATGGTTGACATACCTGACGATAGGGGGCGCAAAGGGATTATAGCACGGGCCGTTCGCCTCTGCAACGGCCTGATGGTGCAAATTGGACGCAGATGCTTGCAAGAGACTCCGTTCGATGATAATATATTTTTAATTGGTACATGCTGCGGAAGATATCGCTTGAGACAAGGAGGGCGGACTGTGGATATAAGGCATCTCATCAACATCGGCGACGTGTCTCTCGAATGGTGGGAGTCTCTTTATTCCCTCTGTCGTGAAATAATGGCAGATCCCCACGCCTTCTCCGACTCGTGCCGCGGCAGGGTCATGGCCTCCCTGTTCTTCGAGCCCAGCACCAGGACCTGCTTCTCCTTCCAGACGGCCATGATGCGCCTGGGCGGAAGCGTGTTCGGTTTCTCCGACCCCTCCTCCACCTCGGCCTCCAAGGGCGAGACGCTGGCGGACACCATCCGCATGGTCTCGGCCTATTCCGACGTCATCGTCATGCGCCACCCCTCTGAGGGAGCGGCAATGGCGGCGTCCCTGTACTCCGAGGTCCCTCTCATAAACGCCGGCGACGGCGGGCACATGCACCCGACCCAGACCCTCACCGACCTCACCACGATCTCCGCCCTTCGCGGCGGCATCGGCGACATGACCGTAGGACTGTGCGGCGACCTGAAGAACGGGCGTACGGTCCACTCTCTCGTCCTCGCGCTGTCCAAGTTCCCCAACATAAGCTACTGCCTGATCTCGCCCCGGGAACTGGCCATGCCGGACTACATGCTGGATTTCATGCGCAAAAACGGCCAGCGCTTCATAGAGGTCACCTCTCTCGAGTCATCGCTCCCCCAGCTGGACATCCTGTACATGACCCGCATCCAGCGGGAGCGCTTCATAGACCCTCTGGAATACGAACGGCTCAAGGGCGTATACGTCCTGACCAGGCGCAAGCTCGACCGGGCGAAGCCCGACCTTCTAATCATGCATCCGCTGCCCCGCGTAGACGAGATCGCCCAGGACGTGGACGACGATCCCCGCGCCGTTTACTTCGAGCAGGCGCGCTACGGCATGTTCATCCGCATGGCCCTGCTCTATCAGATGTGCCAGAAGCCGAGGATAAAGCCCGCGGTCCCGGAGAGCGCCGGAGAACATCTCTGCCGCAATCCCGTATGCATAACGCAGAAGAATCCTTACCTTCCCGTCCTCACCAAAGAAGACGACGGGCTGTGCTGCGCCTACTGCGACAAAAAAATATTGACAATCTGATATGTCAATGCTATCATTTTAAAGCTATCGTCTGCGGGTGTAGTTCAATGGTAGAATCCCAGCCTTCCAAGCTGGTCGCGTGGGTTCGATTCCCATCACCCGCTCCACTGTTCCGCTCAGACGGAACGCGACATATACGCGCCAATAGCTCAGCAGGATAGAGCAACTGCCTTCTAAGCAGTAGGTCAGGGGTTCGAATCCCTTTTGGCGTGCCAAACGGGAATGTTTTTCAACATTCTCAAATATGGTGGGTGTAGCTCAGTTGGTTAGAGCATCGGATTGTGGTTCCGAGGGTCGTGGGTTCGAGTCCCATTACCCACCCCATAAGATGACGTCATCTC
>JAFZSD010000049.1 GCA_017619535.1 Oscillospiraceae bacterium
CGGTCGGTAAACCTTTTCGGCGCCCCTTTAGGGGCTTTAGTCTGCATAATGCCCTTCTAGGGCTTACTCAAGCCTCCGGCTTAGCCGGAGGTTTTGACTCCGGGTTTTTCAGCGGCTTATCTCTATGCTCCCGCCGTTTTCAAGGGTCTTGCCCTCCAGCAGGAGCAGCTTTTCGGCCAGGAGCCTGGCAAAGCCGCTTATGACGGCGACCTGGGAGATCAGGTCGGTGGTGTTGTCCGCCGTGTACTCGGACTCCGGCTCGTGGTCCAGGATGCCGCCGGCCGCCATGCGGACCTGCTCAAGGAAGTATCTGCAGGCGAGCCGGTGCCTCTCCGCATAGGCGCTGTAGGTCTCCTCGAGCTGCTTTTCAGTCAGTCCCATCGGTATCATCTTCTGCAGCGTGGGTATGCTGAGGCACTGCTTGAGCGAGCATATCATGATGAGATAGGCGATGTGAGTGCGGTAGTATTTCTTTTTGACCGGCTCCGGCATTACCTTTTTCCGGACATAGTTGTTGATGGTCGCAGCGGTGATGAACTGCGCCTCCTTGAGTTCCGGAGGCAGGTAGTCGAGGTACTGTTTCAGGAGAATGATGACCTGCTCCATGTAAAGGCCGATATCCGGGATGTCCGACCAGAGGGGCAGTCTGTAATCGTCGAGGTATTTTTCCCAGCGGCGAAGCTTGCCGGCTATGAGTCTCTTGTCGTAATTCACGGTTTTCCCTCCCTCTGGCAGTATTGTATCATATCCGCCCCGTTTTTCAAGCAGACACGGACACAAAAGCCGGTCATATGATCCGGAGACCGTTCTGTAATGATCCGTGAGATCAAATGCATGAATTGTGTTGTCTGCAGAAGTTTACAATCCGGCCCGGATATAGTAAAATACAATAAATACCGGTAAACGCAGGTAAAGGAACCTCGTTTACACGGCGAACGGAAACCACAGGCAGAGCCTGTACGGCGCGGGAAAAGGCGGACGAGCCTTCTTCCGGTCTTTGCACAGGGAGCGGTATGCCCTTAGGCGTGAAGATCAGAGGAAGGCGTTTTTTATTTTTAATATCGTCCCGGAAAGCTTCAGGGCAGGATCACGCCGTGGACGACGTAGCGGCGGGACGCGTTGTATCTGTCGCAGGTCGAGAGGGTGACTATCCTGTCGTCAGCCGTAACGAGGCCGCTCCGGTCGGTGTTGGCGTCTCCGGAGGAATCGCCGAAGATGCCGGCTATATACGCTTCGCAGCTCTCACGGTCGCTGTTCCTGCAGACGGAGAGTATATGTTCGTCGCCTACGAAGCGGGCGGAGAAGATCCGGCAGCTGAACTCTCTGTTGGGAAGATATACGGTAAAGGTCCGGTTCTCCGCGAAGAAGTCCGGATCTTCGAAACGGTGCAGCTGCCCGAACATGCTGCCGTCGTTCATGTTGTGCCCGTATACGACGGTATTGAAGTCCGAAAAGTCGGGGCTGTTGTAGTTCTCGATGAAGATCGAGGCGGAGATGATCTCTTCACCGTAGATATCGTGGGTCAGATAATAACCGTTGTCGCCGGCGCTCATCAGTATGGGGAAGTCTATATCCGTCCCCGGGACGGTTATCCAGCCGATCACGTCGGGATTTATCTCCCACAGGGCGTCGAAGTCCACGGGCGACACGTAAGGCGCCGCCTGCGCGTCATCTGCTTTCTGTTCACCGTCAGGCGCTTCCGGCCCGGACGGATCCGCGGGGACGGTCTCAGGAACGGTCTGCGGTGAGTACCCCGAAGGTTCGGGATCGGCCGGAGATACGATCTCCCCGGCGAGCTCTTCATACTGGCGGGCAGCCCTGCGGGAATCGGCGGCGTGTTTTATGACAGCGGCTCCGCATACGATGAGGACCGCCAGGGATATACACAGTATAACGATGTACTTTTTACGCATATTCGGTCCTCCTTCCGGACGGATTCCGGGTAGATTATACACGCAACGAGAGTGAATGACAATGAAGAAGACCGGCCGCGCCGTCATCTTAATACTGATCCCGGTGCTGTGCATAGCGGCCGCGCTTGTCATAGGAAGGTATTCGCTTGGCTTGGCGGACACGGTGAAAGCGCTCTTTTCCCCCGCGGACGTTCCGGCTGAGAACTACCGGGTCGTGTGGTTCCTGCGTCTGCCCCGGGCTGTGGCCGCCGCCATGTGCGGAGCCGCGCTGGCCGTGTCGGGCGCTGCGTTTCAGGGAGTCTTCCGCAACCCGCTGGTGAACTCCGGCCTGCTGGGCGTGTCCAACGGCGCCGGTTTCGGAGCCTGCCTCGCCATAGTGTTCCTGGGCGGGGGAGCGTACACGTACGTACTGTCCTTCGTTTTCGCCCTGCTGGCGGTGGTCCTGAGTTATTTTTCCGGCAGAGTGGCGAAGGTGACCACATCCGTTACGCTCATACTGGGCGGTGTCATCGTATCCAGTTTTTTCAGCGCTCTCATATCCATAATGAAATACATGGCTGACCCGTACAGCCAGCTGCCGAGCATAACATACTGGTTCATGGGGAGCTTTGCATCCATAAACTACACCCATTTCTACGCGTTCATCCCGATGGCCGCCGGAATGCTGCTCATATTCCTGTCCCGGTGGCGCATAAACGTCCTGTCTATGGGAGATAAAGAGGCGGCGGCGCTGGGCGTCGACGTGAAAAGGTATAAATTCCTCATCGTCGGCGGAGCCACTCTTGCGACGGCTTCCGCCGTCTGCATCAGCGGCACGATCGGCTGGGTCGGACTGGTGGTGCCCCATATAGGCAGGATGATCGTCGGAAACAACAACGTGAAGCTCATCCCGGTGAGCATATCTCTGGGGGCGTGCTTCCTGACCGTCATGGACATACTCGCCAGGAACCTGACTACGGCGGAGCTCCCCATCGGGATACTCTGCGCGATAATCGGAACGCCGTTCTTCGTTTACCTGCTCAAGAAGACGAGAGGAGGCGGATGGAGATGATCCTCTCGTTAAAAGACCTGTCTTTTTCCTACGGCGAAAGACCCGCGCTGTCCGGCGTAAGCCTTGAGCTCGGCAGAGGCGAGGTCCTCTGCGTGATGGGCCCGAACGGCAGCGGAAAGAGCACTCTCATAGACTGCGTGATGGGCCTCCATCCCGGATACGGCGGCACGGTCGCCCTCGACGGCAGCAGCATACGCGGGTTCTCACGCAGGGAGATCGCAAGACGCGTCGCATACGTTCCCCAGACCCATACCGTTACTTTCCCGTATACGGTGCGGGAGGTCGTGATGATGGGGCGGACCGCATATCTTTCAGCTTTCGGCACGCCGTCCGGAGACGGGGAAGAGCTCTGCGAGAGGGCGATGCGCCGTGTCGGCATACTCGATCTGGCTGACAAGCCCTACAATTCCATCTCCGGCGGTGAGCTGAGGCTGGTGATCCTTGCGAGGGCCCTGTGCCAGGACACGCAGCTCATTCTTATGGACGAGCCGACGGCCCACCTCGACTACCGCAACGAACTCGTCTTCCTGGAGATCGTATCCGAGCTGTGCCTCGAAGACGGCATCTCCATACTTATAGCGACCCATTCGCCTGATCAGGCGTTCTATTTCGAATCCCACGGCGTGCCGGTTTCCGCCATGTTCCTCAAGAAAGGAGTGACGGCCGCGGCCGGCAGCCCTTCCGGCATAATCACCGCTCAGCTCCTCGAGGACGTATACGGCGTCAGGGCAAAGATACTCGAGAGCGGCGGGGAGAAGACGATCCTTCTCCAAAGATCACTCTGACGGAGACAGCCATGAAAAACAGGATCATTTCATTATTGCTGATACTTTGCTGCGTCGTCCTGCTCTGCGGCTGCGCGCCTTCCGCGCCGGCCGAGGCTGACGGGATCAGGACCGTGACCGACTGCGCCGGCAGGACGGTGGAAGTGCCGGCGGATCCCCAGTCGATCTGCTGCATATGCCCGTTTTCAGGTTCGCTTATCGTTATGTTCGGCTGCGGGGACAGGCTTACCTCAACGTGCAACAATGTCGTGCGGAGCCGTCTCCTGGACGCGATCTGCCCGGGAATCGCCGACGTGCCGGTAGTGAAGAACAGCGGTTCAATCAACGGTGAAGAAGTGCTGGAGATAGGGACCGATCTCATAATCGTCAATGACGGCGCCTATGAAACGGACGAAGAGAGAGCGAAGCTCGATTCGATGGGCATCCCTTACGTCGTCATCGGATTCACGGATCTCGAGAGCCAGCTGGAGGCGATGCTTGTCCTGGGACGGGCGCTGGGAGCGGAGGACGAGGCACAGAAGTATGTCGACTGGTGCCGCGGCGTGTACAGCGGCGTGTCGGAAGCCGTTTCCGCATTTGACGGGGAGCCCGTCCGCCTGTACCATTCCGTGAACGAGGCCATCCGGACGGATTATTACGGAAGCATATGCGCAGAGTGGATAGCCATGACCGGCGCGGAGAACGTCTCCGTCGGTTCGGAGCTGAACAG
Source organism: Oscillospiraceae bacterium (assembly GCA_017619535.1). Taxonomy (GTDB): domain Bacteria; phylum Bacillota; class Clostridia; order Oscillospirales; family Oscillospiraceae; genus RGIG8048. Next base: position 4,459 of record JAFZSD010000049.1, read on the forward strand.
AGAGGGCGACAAGGCGTATACCACTCTGGAGCAGATCTACGAGTGGGATCCTGATATGATAATCTGCAACGAGGCGGGCGTGGACGACTATATCCTTTCAGACGGCAAATGGGCGGGGCTCGCCTGCGTGCGCGCCGGAGAGGTGTATCAGATACCGGTGGGCATATCCCGTATGGGACATCCGACCAGCACCGAGACGCCGCTGGCGCTCATGTGGCTCACGAACCTCCTGCACCCGGACCTGTATGACATAGATCTCGTCCAGGCGCTCAAGGATTACTATCTGGATTTCTATGAATATGAGATAGACGACGACATCGCGGAGGCGATGATCGAAGCGGACGAGATGCGCGCGGCCAAGTCCGGCGTGCACGTGGAGTGACCGGCATGAAGATACTTATCTGCATAGACGATACGGACAATCTCGACAGTATCGGCACTGGCCAGCTGCTGGAGGACATGTGCGCCGAGGCCGAGAACCTCGGCCTCGCGAAGGGCGGCTTCGTAACGCGCCATCAGCTCCTCATCCATGAGGATATAGAGTATACGTCCCACAACAGCTCCATGTGCTGCGAGGCGGAGACAGAGGACCTGCAGGCAGTTTCCGACTTTGCGAAGGAGTATCTCGCTTCCCATGCGGCGGAGGGCTCCGATCCCGGGATATGCATCCTCCGCCTCACTGAGGGAGCGGATCATGAAAAGCTCAGGGAGTTCGGGAAACTGGCCCAGACGGTGGTGCTTAAGAAAGCCGACGCATACAGTGTCGCGGCCATGTATCCCGGCGTTCTGTCGCTCACGGAGCACGGCGGCACAGGAGACGGGGTGATAGGAGCGCTGGCCGGTGTGGGCCTGCGCCTGACGGGCTCCGACGGAAGAGTCAAGGGCAAGATCCGCCCGGAACGTGAGAACGAGACGCTGACAGTCAGAGAGTTCTGCGGGAAATACCCCGTGGAGCAGGTCATGACCGAGGACGGAGAACTCCTTCCGGAGGATACGGAGCTGTGTTTCACGGAGCCGACCAAAGCCGTGATGGCGGACGGCACCGTGACGCTCATCGCCGTGCGGGACAACGGACGCTGGATACCGCGGCCCCATAAAGGAAAGAAAAAATGAAGATATGGGAAACGGGAAAACGGGGAAGGCTCTTTCTCCCCGGAAGAGACGCGCCAGAGGCTGCCGCGGAGGCGGCTCTTGAGTGCGGCGGATTCAGGCGGGATTACGAGGAAGAGTGCTTTGCGGAGCAGGAAGTGACCTGCTACAACTGCAGATACAGACGCTGGACGAGAGACAGCTTCGAATGTATGAGAGCGGAGGTTGGGAAATGAAACGAATATTCGCGGCCGTTATCGCGCTGGCGCTGGCGGTGTCTTTCGGAGTATGCGCTCTCGCGGAAGGCGGAGACGGCTCCGGGGGAGGGAGCGGCAATCCGCTCACACTGGACTGGAGCTCCGTTCCGAACGGCAGCACCGACGTGTCCACCGACGTGACCATAACCCTTACGTTCACGAAGAACGTCGTGAACTTCGCCGTAAGAGACAACAATATGGGCTGCTTCACGCTCGTGGGTCCGAACGGCAGCGTGCCGATATCCGTGATCATGGGCGACGACCAGGTGGATCCCAGCGTCAAGCGCATCATTAGCATCGTCCCGGCCGCGCTCTCGCCCGGGGAGACATACACGCTAATTATAAGCGGGAACCTTCAGGCCAAGAACGGGACGTATCTGGGCAGCGACATAACGCTGACTTTCACCACGGCCGGAGCGCAGGAAGCGCCCCCTCCGGAGGAGGAAACTCCCGCTGAAGAGCCGCCAGCCGGGGAGACTCCGGCAGAGGAAACGCCCGCAGAGACGCCCCCAGAGCAGAACGACCCGGAGAAAAACGAGCCGGAGGAGCCCGCGGCGGAGCAGGATCCGGAAAACGTGGAACCGTCCGGGACTGAAAAGCCGGAAGAAAACGAAAAACCGTCCGACCCGGGGGATAAGGAAGAGCCCAGATCCGGCGATGAACAGAAAGACGCCGGCCCTGCCTCTTCCGACACAGCGACTGACGGCACTGCGGAAGCGCCTTCCCAGGCGGCCGCGCCCGAAGAGCCGCAGCAGGATCCCGGAGAGAAGGGCGGCGTGAACAGCGCAGTATACTACGCGGCCGGAGGAGTCGTCGCAGCCGCTGCATTGGCGCTGGTCATATTCAGAAAAAAGAAATAATTGAAATAATCAGAGAAAGGAAGAACACAAAATGAAAAAGCTCATCACCATCGCGATCATCCTCATCATGGTCACCGCGCTCTGCGTGTGCCCGGTGCTTGCCGCCGGCGGCAACGGCGACGGTTCCGGAGGAGGCGGCGGCAACAGCCCTCTGTCTGTAGTTTCCGCGACCATCGACGGCGCTGCAGTCGACGGCGCCGAGACCGGCCCTGACGGCACCATCACCATCTCCTTCGACCGCGGCATGAACAAGAACAGCGAAACGACGGCAGCCGCCATCAGCATAACCGGCGCCGACAGCACCGTGTCCTTCGACGGCGACCGGACCTTCACGGTCTCCTTCAGCGGCCTTGAGCCGGGCAGCTACACGCTCGTTATCGGCGCGGCGGCCACAGCGAACAACGGCAACACTCTCGGCACCGACTACACCGCGACCTTCACGGTGAAGGCCGCAGACCAGCCCGCCGATCCGGAGCCTGCGACCGATCCTGAGCCCGCGGCGGATCCCGAGCCTGCCGAACAGGAGCCCGAACCCGCGGCTCCCGACGCTCCCGACGCTCCTGCTCCCGGCGAGACCTCTCCGAAGACCGGCGAGCCCGCCGTCCTCTACGTGTTCTGCGCTGCGGCTCTTGCAGCTGCCGCATATGCAGTGATCCGTCTGAAGAAGACCGAAGACTGATCTTGAGAAAAGCCTTATAAAGACAAAGACCACTGACCTGTACGGGCAGTGGTCTTTGCTATTTAGTGTTATATTTTCAGCTGAGGATATACGAGTCGACTATCTCGCCGATATACGCTATGTGGCCGTCGGTTCCGGAACCGTTATCCGGATAGTAGACGTCCAGGATATGCCCGGGGATCAGACCCAGATCCTGTTCCTGACGGTAGAGGACCCTGCATTCCAGGGTCATGGGGAATTCCGCGAGCGCCGGTACCGATACGGTGCTGCCCTCGACGGGAGTCAGCCCGGCCGCAGATATCTTGTCCATATCTCTTCCGCTTTTGCTCCCGCACAGCTCGAATATGCTCCTGTCATAGGGACCGACGGGCATATTGACGGTAAATTCGGAGATGCTGTCGAGAAGTTCTCTGGTATACCTGCTCTCACGCACGTAGCAGATGAACACCGGCTTTCCCCAGATGATCCCGACGGTGCCCCATCCTATGACCATGGTGTTTATCCTGTCTCCGGATCTGGTCGTGAGATAGACGCCCTGCTGGAGAGCGCCCAGCATCTCGGTACCGTGATCCATTATGCTTATCTTTTCCCTGTTCAATCGACATATCCTCCTTCAGTGAGTTTTGCGCCCAGTTTCTCCGCCAGCGCGATCTTTTCGGGGAAGACCGCGTCGTGCCTTGCGCTCTTGGCAGCCGGATCGAAGAAGGTCCAGTCGAACCGCGAGTAATCGCTGACCTGTTTGGTGTCGCCGGCGACAAGGACTTCTGTCGGCCCGATGAAGCTGCTGAGAGCGCCCTGATACTTCCTGACGAGGCTCTGGAAGGAACCGCCCTGCTGATAGGCCTCATCGGGCGCGTTGCTGGTCATGATGAACAGCACAGGGATGTGGTGTTCGTTGCAGTTGGGACGTTCCGTATTATACGTTATGTACTGGAAGACGAGACGTTCGTACAGCGCCCGGAAACCGGCGGTTGCCTCCCCCAGGTAATTGGGCGTGCCGAGAATGAGGCCGTCGCAGGAGCGTATCTTCTCCAGCACTTCCGAGAGAGCGTCCCGGCAGACACAGCGCCCGCGGTTATTCCCGGTCTTGCACCCGAAGCAGGAAATGCACCCGGTGAACTGCCCCAGAGAGTACAGGTCTATGACCTCTGCCTCCGCGCCGGACGTCCGGGCGCCTTCCGCGGCGGCCCTGACGAGCGCGGCTGTGTTCCAGTCTTTCCGGGGACTTGCGTTTACGGCGATTATGTGTTTCATTATGTTCCCCTTCCTGATATACTTGATTACAGAACGGTCCGCCGTTTTGCGGATTTATCACGATATAAGTATAACATACGGCGACGTCCGGGGCAATCGCGTGGGCGGAGCTTTACCGGAGGGCCGACAAAGTATGGGAGCAGTATTATGAAGATCGAGATACGGCCGATAACTGAAGAGAACGCATCCGTCCTGTCGATACCGAACGACCCCTTCCTCTGCGAGGGACGTGTGGTGCCTCTGTTCGACGGCAGCACCTGGGATCACAGGATAGAAAGATTCCCGGAGAGCGAGGTCAGGGAAGAATGCTTCCCGGATGAAAACTACAGCTTCGACGGGATGGGGGAAGGTTTTCACGGACTGGCGGTATACGCGGACGGGGTCTGCGCGGGATTCGCCGTCCTCTACGAGCAGTGGAACAGGTGGCTATATCTAGACAATATCCTGATCTCCGGGAGATACCGGGGAATGGGACTGGGCTCGGCGCTCGTCGGCGCGTGTATCGAGCTCGCCGTGTCCCTCGATAAGATCGGCGTATGGGCGGTATGTCAGGACGACAACCTCCGGGCCGCGGAGTTCTATTTCATGAACGGATTCGTCCTGGGAGGCATGGACCAGCCTGTGTACGAGGGCACCAAGCAGGAAGGAAAGACAGATATCTATCTGTACAGAAGAGCATGAGCGTCCGCCGTCAGGCGGCACAGAGAAAGGCAGAGGGCGACCGCCCTCTGCCTTTTGTCATATTGATCCGTATCCGGTTCAGAACGCCCAGTTGCCTTTTCTGAAGACCGGCACTGTCTTGCCGTCGCGGCATATGGCGTCGATGTTCATGTCCGGGGAGCCGATCATGAAGTCCTCGTGCACCATGGAGTCGTTGACGCCCAGGGCGCGGCACTCTTCGAGGGTCTTGTCGAGGTAACCTTCGATGCAGTCTGCAAAGCCCATACCGAGGGCGAGATGGCAGGCCGCATTCTCGTCGAAGAGCGTGTTGTAGAACAGCAGGCCGCTTTTTGAGATCGGGGAGTCGTAGGGCACCAGCGCGCATTCGCCCAGGTAGGCGCTGCCCTCGTCCATGGTTATGATCTTCGTGAGGAGAGCCTCGTTCTTCTCGGCGTGCCACTCGACGGCCTTGCCGTCCTCGAAGCGGATATGGAAGTTCTCTATGAGCTGGCCCTGATAGCTGAGGGGCTTGGTGGCGTAGACCACGCCCTCCGCCTTGCCGCGCATGGGGGAGATGAAGCACTCTTCCGTCGGCATGTTGGGATTGAAGACGACTCCGTTCTTCAGAGTCTCGCTGCCGCCGCAGAACCTGCCCTCGGGGATCATCCCCACGGTGAAGTCCGTGCCGTTCTTGCTGGTGTAGTGCAGTTTCTCTATTCCGAGGCCGTTGAGATAGTTGCAATGTTCGCGGAGAGAGGCGTTGTGCTTTTCCCAGTTCTCCACGGCGTCGCTGTCCTCATCGACGCGGCAGGTGAAGAGGATTGCTTGCCAGAGCTTTTCCACGGCCTGCGAGGCGCGCATGCCGGGGAAGACCTTCTTCGCCCAGGCCTTGCCTGGAACGGCGGCGATGCACCACTGGTATTTGTTCTCCATCTGATCGCGGTAGGGCTTGATGATGGGATAGATCCTCTGCTGGCTTTTAGCCATCTTTTCCTGATTGACGCCTTTGAGTCCGTCCGGATCCTCGGAAACGAGATAGATTCGGGCGGGGAGCACGTCCACATAGTGCTTCCAGCGAGCTATCTGATAGTCGTCCAGCTTCGACAGCGTGGTGAGCGTGCGGTAGCGGTAATGAAGCTTGGCGAGAGGCTGGTACTCAAAGTCGACGGTGACTTTCTTCGCGCCGAGTTTGTAGCAGGCCTCGACGACCAGCTTTACGAATTCCGGCTGATCCAGATCGGCCAGGATGAAGACCTCCTGCCCCTTCTGCACGTTCGCGCCCATCTTGGCTATGAGCTGCGCATACTGACGTAAAACGCTCTGTTTCATGTTTTCAGTCTCCTTTGATTTCGATCTAACCCCATTATAGTGATATGTTCTGGAAAATTCAATATTCGGAGGGGGCTCGCGGGCGAAACAACGGCGGCGGGAGCGGTCGGCCGGACCGCGCATTTTTGATCAGAAATGTGGTCGAAAGTCTTGTTTTTGATAACAGAAATATGTATAATCGGCTTATAGTTAGCATACGTTATCGGGATATCATAATTATCTATACAGGAGGACTACTACTAATGAATATGGATGCCTGGATCCGCGAACAGATCGCGACTCAGAACAAGAAAGCCATGCCCCTCTGTTCCTTCCCTGCAGTTCAGGAGCTGTTCATAACGGTGGAAGAGCTCGTCAAGTCTTCGACCGAAATGGCGCTGGGCGTGCGCCTTATCGCGGACAGATACGATATGCCGTTCGCGATCACCTATATGGACCTGTCCGTAGAGGCGGAGGCCTTCGGCGCGACCTGCACCTATCATACTGAAGACGTGCCCACCATAACCGGCCAGCTCGTTTCCGACGAGGACGAGGTGGCAGCTCTGCAGATCCCCGAGATCGGAGCCGGCCGCACGGGAAAGGTGCTGAGAGCTCTAGGCAAATCGATCAGACTCGTAACCGACAGGCCAGTATTCGGAAACTGCATCGGACCATTCTCCCTTGCCGGCCGTCTGATGGACGTGAACGAAGTCCTCATCATGACTTATGAGGAGCCCGAACTCGTCCACGCCGTCCTGGAAAAGGCGACGGCGTTCCTGCTGAAATACATCAAGACCATGAAGGATCTCGGCGCAAACGGCGTAGTTCTGGCAGAGCCGCTCGCCGGCCTCATGTCCGAAGCTGCCATGCAGGAGTTCTCCTCCGATTACGTGCGCAGGATAGTCGACGAGCTTCAGGACGAGAGCTTCGTCGTTCTGTATCACAACTGCTCCAACGCGCTCGAGAAAAAGATCGACGCTGTCGTATCAACCGGCGCGAAGATGTTCCATTTCGGCGACAAGGCTGACATGTGGCAGATACTCAACTCCATGCCGAGGGACGTGATCGTCATGGGCAACATCAGCCCGTCCGCGGTCTTCATGTGCGACAGCACCGACAAGATGGCCAGGGATACCCAGACGCTCCTGCGCAAGTGCATGGTATTTGAGAACTTCATGATCTCCTCCGGCTGCGATATCCCCGCCATGACGCCGCTGGAGAACATCGACAAGTTCTTCGAGGTCGTAAGGCTCGGATACAACAAGGCGAAGTATGTCAGCAAGATCAAGGGCATGTATGTGCATGACACCTCCGCTGCGGGCATGCTGCTGCAGAACGACAGATAAACACGGCCGCCGGCCTGACCGGCAGCAACGGGAATACACGGACCTCATCCTCCGCAGATCTACAGGGCGGGGGATGAGGTCCGATTCGTTTTCCGGATATGGCTGTGCACGCTCCATATAGCTATTGTAATGTAAATATATAACTGATATAATAACAATCTAAGCTTTCAGTGCTTCCGGACACCGCGGCTGTCTGCCGCGGCGCGTCCGGTCGAGAGAGGGAATCAGGTGAGAATCCTGAGCGATCCGGTCACTGTGAGCGGGGAGCGGAAACGGCGGTATGCCATTGTGCCGCGAGGCATGAGAAGGCGCTGTTTCCGCATCGATCCGCGAGCCAGGAAACCTGCTGAGAGCCGAACTGGCACCTCCGAAGAAGGCGCGACCGGTCCGCACCCTACGCCGTGAACGGCGTATGGTCTTTCTGTCATGCCTGCTTCCGGCGGAAGCGGGCTTTTTGTTTTTAATGTTAAGGAGAGATGAAGAATGAGACTGAGAAAAAGCGTTTTATGCGTTTTTCTGTCCCTGCTCGTTATCTGCGGATGCAGCCTGTTCCTTTTGCCCGCCGCTTCCGCGGCCGAGTATGAGGACGGCGTATACACCGCAGACGTCGGCATGGTTGGAGAGGGATGGCACAACTCGATAGTCTCGCCGACGACCGTTTACATAGAAGACGGCAACATCTATATCGACATCATATTCGTGCGCACGTCGTCCCCGTGGCATGCGCCGGCGTATGTTTCCCTCACCACGGCCTACGGTACGTATTACGATCCCGCCGTCAGCGATACGAATTATACCTGCGCATTCTATCATGTGCACGTGAGCTCCCTCGGCGAGATCCCGTTTTCCGCCGTCACCGAAGCGATGTCGATGCCCTACAGCGTGGATTATGCCATATATATCGATCCCGACTCAGTGCCGGTGAAGACATCCGAAGATCCGGCACCTGCGGAAGACCCGGAGCCGGCCGGTGACCCTGTATCTGCCGAAGACCCAGAGCCGTCCGAGGACCCCGAGCCGGCTGAAAATGAAGAGCCGGCGCCGGAAAAGGATCCCGAACCGGCACCGGAAAAGGATCCTGCGCCCGCGGAGCCGGAGAAGTCCGATACTGTGCCCGGAAAGGACGAGCCTGAAGAAGACGTCGAACCCGTCCCGACCACCGGACCCGATGCTGCACCTGCAGAGGATGCTGCGCCTGCCGCTGACAGTGCCGTTCCGGAGGAGAGCGCGTCAAAGCTGGGCACCGGAGCCGTCATCGGCATCGCGTGCGCCGCGGTCGTGGTAATAGCTGCGGCCGCGCTGCTGCTGAAGAAAAAGAAATAAGCTGTGAAAGGTCCCCGATACATGAAGCTGAAAAAGTGTCTGCTGCTGTTCCTCGCTCTATGTCTGCTGATCCCGGCGGGCGGCTGCGCCGATAAAGACGAGTCTTCCGACGTTCCCGTCGTAGGCGATCTCAAATACGAGAGCACTGTACCTCTGGAATACGCCGACCAGTTTGCCATCTATAAATACGAAGGCGGCTACTCGTTCATCGATATGGTGAACAGCGACCGCATGCTCGTCGTCCCCGAGGGCAAACCCGTTCCGGAAGGGCTCGACCCGGATATAGTGGTGGTGCAGCAGCCCCTTAACGACATCTATCTGGTATCCACCGCCTGCATGGCGCTCTTCGATGCTATGGACGCCCTGGACCGCATCGCCTTCGTCGGCACCCAGCGCTGGTACATAGAGAACGCGCAGCAGGCTCTGGACGAGGGCAGATTCCAGTATGCCGGCAAGTACAGCGCCCCTGATTACGAGATGCTCATCCACCACGGATGCGAGCTGGCGATCGAAAACACGATGATACTGCACACTCCGGAGGTCAAGGAGAAACTTATAGAACTCGGGATTAAGACTGTAGTGGAGCGCTCCAGCTACGAGGCGCATCCTCTCGGGCGCACGGAATGGGTTAAGCTCTTCGGCGCGCTGCTCGGCCTTGAAGATAAAGCCGACGAGGTCTTCGAGCGGGAAGCGGAAAAGATAAAGGCGCTGGAGTCCCTCGAGAACACGGGCAAGACCGTGGCGTTCTTCTACGTCAGCTCGACAGGCAACGTGGTGACATACAAGACGGAGGCTTACGTGCCCGCCATGATACGCATCGCCGGCGGAGAATACATATTCAGCGACCTGGGAGTCGGTGACGACAGCAAGCTCAGCACGGTGAGCATGAACATGGAGGAATTCTATTACACGGCCAAGAACGCCGACATTATCATCTATAACTGCAGCATCACGTCCCAGCTGCACACCCTTCAGGATTTCTTCGACCAGAATCCGGTCCTGGAGAACTTCAAGGCGGTGGCCGAGGACAACGTGTGGTGCACCAGCAAGAGCATGTTCCAGCAGACGGACAAGATGGGCACCATAATCCAGGAGATGAACAGGATCTTCACCGGCGAATCGGACGGTACGGATCTGGAATACATATTCAAGCTTCAGTGACAAGGAGCAGACTTCAATGAACAAGCTCGAAACGAACGGCGCTGGCACCCGCAGGGCGAGATATCTTGCCGTCTTCATCGGCCTTCTCGTCGCTTTCGCAGTGCTCACGGTCTGGAATATAAACTCCGGCAGCGTCCGTATCCCCGTTACGAATATCGCGAGGATCATCTTCACGCGGCAGGGGGACCAGACGGAGTACGACATCATCTGGGCCCTCCGTATGCCCAGGATAATCACATCCGCGATACTCGGGGGCGGGCTCGCCCTTTCGGGCTTTCTGATGCAGACGTTCTTCGGAAACCCGATAGCAGGCCCGTTCGTGCTGGGCATCTCCTCGGGGTCCAAGCTCTTCGTCGCCCTTGTGATGATAGTTGCTCTTCGCTTCGTATCATATGTGAGTTCGTGGATGATGATACTTGCGGCCTTCGTCGGAGCCCTCATCGCCATGTCCTTCGTGCTGCTTGCAGCCCGGTCGATAAAGCAGATGTCGATGCTGCTGGTCGCCGGCATAATGATCAGCTATATCTGCTCAGCGATAACGGAGTTTCTCATAACCTTCGCTCAGGATACGGACATAGTGAACCTCCACAACTGGTCCATGGGCAGCTTTTCCGGCATCAAGTGGAGCGGCGTGAGGATCTCGTCGTTCATAGTTCTGGTATCCTTCGTCGTGGTCTTTCTGATGTCCAAACCGATCGGAGCGTACCAGATGGGCGAATCCTACGCCCAGAGCATGGGCGTGAACGTAAAGAGGTTCCGCGTCGTCCTCATCCTCATGTCCAGTCTGCTCGCCGGCTGCGTCACCGCATACGCGGGACCCATCTCCTTCGTGGGCATAGCGGTGCCGCACCTCATAAAGATGCTGCTGAAAACGGCCAAACCCATACTCGTCATACCCGCCTGCTTCCTCGGTGGAGGAGTGTTCTGCATGTTCTGCGACTATATAGCGCGGACGGCCTTCGCCCCGACGGAACTGTCGATAAGCACCGTGACGGCCCTCTTCGGAGCGCCCGTCGTCATCGCCATGCTGATTAAGCGGCACAGCGCGAAAGCTTAAGGGGGCGGATATATGAGCGAGTATTATTTCCGGACCTCCGATCTTGCCGTCGGATACAACGGCAAGACGCTTATCCACGATATCGAGATCAACATACGCGCAGGCGAGATACTCACGCTTATAGGGCCCAACGGATCCGGAAAATCCACGATCCTCAAGAGCATCACCAAGCATCTTGCAGTCATACGCGGAGACAGCTTCATCGCAGACGCCTCCGTCAATTCCATGAATTACAAGGAGCCCTCCCAGAAGCTCGCGGTGGTGCTCACCGAACGCATAAAGGGAGAACTTCTGACATGCTACGACGTGGTCGCCACTGGCCGGTATCCGTATACGAACACGCTGGGTCTTCTCAGCCCGGAGGACCGGGAGAAGGTCTACGACGCGATGAGACGGGTCAATGCGGATGATCTCGCGGAGAAGGACTTCACCGCCATAAGCGACGGCCAGCGCCAGCGCATCCTGCTCGCCCGCGCCATATGCCAGGAGCCTGAGATAATCGTTCTGGACGAGCCCACGTCTTTCCTGGACATAAAGCACAAGCTGGAACTGCTGAGCATACTGCGGTCCATGGCCAAGGAGAAGGGCATAACGGTCATAATGTCGCTGCACGAGATAGACTTTGCCCAGAAGGTATCCGACAAGATCATGTGCGTGAAAGGGGACGTCATATCCCACTTCGGCACGCCGGACGAGATATTCCGGGAGGATATAATTAACGAGCTTTACGGCATAACCGCCGGAACGTTCAACATAGCCTTCGGCAGCGTGGAACTGCCGCGGCCCGCCGGCGAGCCGGAGGTGTTCGTGATCTCCGGATGCGGGAGCGGGATAAACACTTTCCGCCGCCTGCAGAAGGAGAACAGACCTTTTTACGCCGGCATACTCTATGAGAACGACATAGACTGTCAGGTCGCGCGGTCCCTGGCGGCCGAGGTCGTCACGGAAGCGCCTTTCATGCCCGTAAGCGACGCCGCGTACGAACGGGCGCTGGCGCTCATGAAAAAATGTGATTCAGTGATCTGTACGGGAGTCCCCATAGGGGAGACCAACCGGCGGATCGCAAGCTTGATCGAGGCCGCGAAAGGCCTCGGGATCCTGCAGACGGAAGGAGGAACGGAAGATCTCCCTGAAGGATAAAGGGCTGATCACCCCGGTTTTACTATCATTTGGCGGCTTTTTCAGTACCGGAACTTCCGGTGAAAAGGGAATCGGGTGGAAATCCCGAGCGATCCGGTCACTGTGAGCGAGGAGCAGCGCGGAACGAGCCATTGTGCCGTACGGCATGAGAAGGCCCGCGCAGAGCGTCGATACGTAAGCCAGGAGACCTGCTGAAAAAGCAAAAAACGGACGACCGTTCGTCCGACATCTAATAACGGGCTGCCTGAGACGGCCCGGGAGGAGGAAAAATGAAAAAGAATACCCGAAGACTGCTTTCACTGCTGCTCACCGTCATGATGATCGCGTCCCTGGCGGTCACTGCTCTGGCGGCCGAATCCTTCGCCTATGACGGCGATGAAGTGACCTTTATAAAGGAAGACGGCTCCGCGTTCGGTATGTTCACCGCGCAGGAGGGCACTTCCGCCGTTCTCGCGGGCGACGACGTTGTCATCCACTATGTCCCGAAGAACACGACGGTCTACAACGCTATCCACTGGGGCGCAGTAGATGACGCCGAGCTCACCGCTGATCTCGCTTTCAACGAGGACGGCACTTTTGATATAACGCTCCCGAAGACCGAGTGCGGCAAAGCCATCCCGATCGCTCCCATCAAAGTCAAGGACGGCGGCACTACCGACAAGCAGTATTATCTTGCAATCCCTGCGGCTGAGAAGCTCAACGAGCGCATCGAGCTCGCCGTCACGAACAACACCAAGATGTTCAAGGTCGAGACCGCAAGGCTCGACGGCAGCGTTCTCGTGTTCACGCTCTCCGGTTCCGGATATCACGAGCTCGTAAAGGGCACTTATGAAGAAGCTGTTGCCATCGGCGACGATTATGACAAATGGATCCACGGCGCTGAGAACGCCGACGGCAAGTGGGAATTCCGTATGAGCGTTGCCGGCGATGAGAGCTTCATCCCTGTCGTGGCTATCTCCAACAGCAAATATACAAGCTATCTGAACGGCGAGGCTCCGCTTGCCGGCGCCTTCTATCCGCGTCAGTTTGAGCTCGACCGTGAGGCAAAGACTCTTGTCACCGGCGATTACGAGTACACGGCAGAGCTTGCTGTTACCAATAACGTAAAGATGTTCAAGGTCGACTCCGCCTCCCTCTATACCGTCGGCGGACCGAACTCAAACAACTATAAGGCAAACCTCATCCTCACCATGGGCAGCGAATCCTTTGACGGCGCCTACGTCGGCAAGGGCGAAGATATAGCCGAAGGCACAGAGACCATAGCCATCGGCGAGGGCAACGTTTTTGAGATCCCCGTAAAGTGGGTCAAGGAGTTCGGCAAGCCCGAGACTCTCGAGAGCCAGGTCGGCAAGCCCTTCATAATGAGCTTCCATTCCGTCAAGAAGGACGCCTGGTATGACCGTCAGTTCATCATCAGCGAGGCTGACGGAACGCTCGTTATCAACGAAGCTCCCGCCGTGACGTTCACCGACGTGCCGTACGGCGACTGGTATTACGACTCTGTCTATTACTGCGCCGGCATCGGTCTCGTCAAGGGCATGCCCGACGGCTCCTTTGCCCCCGCGAAGAATATGAACATGGCGGAACTCACCCAGCTCCTCTACCGTATGGCAGGCAATGAAGACGCCGAAGGAGAGTACTGGTGGTCCGCCGCCGAGAAGTGGGCGGTCGAGGTCGGTATCGTGACGGCAGACGAGTTCAAACCTGCGGAGAACGTTACCCGCGAGTTCTTCTTCCGCATGTTCTACGCGACCGCGGCGAAGACCGGCAAGTTCGACATGACTCCGCGTGCGGACATCACCGGCGCTGTCGATTACGCCGATATCGACGCGGCGAACGTAGACGCGATCTCCTGGGCCGTAGCAGCCGGAATGGTCAAAGGCACGAGCGCGACCGAGCTCAAGATAGATCCGGACTTCGAGATGAACCGTGCGACAGCATGCGAGATCATCATGCGTTATCTCAAAGCAGCCTGACGGCAGAACAGAAAATAAACATCTAAAACTAAAGGATGCGGATCGGAAACGGTCCTTTATACATGTGTGCCTTTTTCAGAATAATGAAAGTTCCGCACAGGGATCTACGCGTTTTCGAAAACCGTAATCATGTACGAACTGCGGCCGGCTTTCGCCGGCCGCAGTTCGTATTAAGAGGCAGTCACTCATCAAGAGAGATGGTAATAAGCTTGTCGTCCATATATCCGAGAATGCCCTCGTAGCCGCCCTCCTTCTGGCCGATCCCGGACTGGCGAACGCCGCCCCACGGCGCTTCGGGAGAAACGTTGTTGTGGCAGTTGATCGAAAATGTTCCGACCTGGAACCGCTCGCCCAGCTTCAGAGCGTGTGCGATATTAGTTGACCAGATCGAAGCGGTGAGGCCATAGACGTTATCGGTAGCGAGATCCATGACCTCGTCCTCGTCCTTCCATTTGACGATAACGGACACGGGCCCGAAGATCTCGTCTCGGTATATACGCATCCCGGGCGTGACGTCGGTGAAAACGGTCGGGCCGACGAAATTCGGCTTGTCGGTTCGGCCGTCGATAAACAGGGTCGCGCCGTCTTCGATCCCGTATTCTATATATGAGGTCACCTTCCTGTAATGTGAGCCCGATACGAGCGGACCCATCCTGGTGGTCGGGAGCATGGGATCACCGAGACCGTCGGCGAAGACCTTGCACGCCGCGGCGTACTTCTCAAGGAATCTGTCGTAGCAGTCCTCGTGGACGTAAATGCGCCCGGGGCTGCCGCAGGCCTGTCCGCAGTTGTTGAACTGGTGGTGGCTGAGCGTTTTGACGGCCAGGTCCAGATTTGCGTCAGGGAATACTATAGCCGGATTCTTGCCTCCGAGCTCCATCGTGAGCTTTTTGAGCGTGGGAGCGGCGGCCTTCATGATGTCGACGCCGGTCTCGGTGGAGCCGGTAAATCCGACGCAGTCTATATCCTTGTGGCTTGCGAGATATGTGCCTATCGTGCTGCCGGGGCCGGTTATGACGTTTACAGCGCCCTTCGGCAGTTCTTCGATAGAATCAAGCAGCTCGGCAAATTTTACAGAGGTAACTGCGTTGATGCTCGGCGCTTTGAGAACGCTGGTACAGCCGGCCGCAAGACTCAGCGCGACTTTCTGCGCCATGAGAAAGAACGGAAGGTTCCACGGCGTGATAAGCGCGCAGACGCCGACCGGCACCTTGGTGAGACAGTACATCGTGCCGCGCTTTGACGGGATGACAGTGCCGGTCAGATGGCGACAGAATGCCGCGGCGGCTTCAAAGTTCCCGGACGCCGCGATAACGTCAGGCGCATCGGCAAGATGCTTGGGCATGCCGTGTTCGAGCGCGTCGAGTTCCATGAATTCCTCGCCGCGTCTGCGTATCTCGTCCGCGATCTTTGACAGTATCCGGCTGCGCTCCGCAACTGTTTTTCTGCTCCAGACAGGGAACGCGGCTTTGGCAGCGGCTACCGCTCTGTCGGCATCGGCCGTATCGGCAAGCGGCACACTGCCGAGATCCTCGCCGGTCGTCACGTTTTTGGTAGTAAAAGTCTGTCCCGATACGGCGTCGACCCATTCTCCGCCGATCCACATTTTCAGATTACCGTATTTCATATCTGTTCCTTTCTGAATACTATATATGCTTGACTGTCGAAAATATATTTTAAGAGCGCGCATGTCCGGAAAACAGCGGACGCTGCGCGCTCCCAAAACCACATAGTATGGCCGCAATTTGACACAGCAAAACAAAAGACCTGCTGTGAGAATTCATAGCAGGCCAAACCAAAGCCAGGTATGCTTTGCATACGGAGCATACTGACGAAGTGACAAGTTTCCTTCTCAAATACGGAGTGCTGCGTCCTTTCGGGCATTGCAGCATGGAAGCCGGTAAGCGGCTTCGGCCAGACGGCCATAGGCAAAAGCCCTTAGGCCGGAGGCTTGGGAAACGCATATTCAGTTATATGGAAGGATCACATGAATGGATACGCGACGCCCTTCCGATAAAAAGATACCATGGCGGCGGGTAACGAAACAAGTAACCGCGAGAACATACATCGTGATTTCGTTAATAAAACAGACCTCATCCCCAAGCAAAATCACACATTCAGGGATGAGGTCTGTATCATTTTCCCATACATAGCAAAAACCCTTGAAAACGCAGTGTTTTCAAGGGTTTTGGAGCTGCTGGGCAGATTCGAACTGCCGACCTCATCCTTACCAAGGATGCGCTCTGCCTCCTGAGCTACAGCAGCATGTGCGCCCCCAGTGCCTGAGCAGGGAGGGCGTGGCGACCCAGAACGGGCTCGAACCGTCGACCTCCAGCGTGACAGGCTGGCGTTCTAACCAACTGAACTACTGGGCCATCTTTCGTCCATCTTTAAGGCGCTTTGCCATTATACATGCGGTTTGCAGAAATTGTCAATACCTAAAATCCAAAGTTTCGATTATATGTCTCATATCCTCTCTGGTCACCGGCGCGGTCAGATCGATCCGGGCCCCTGTGAGCGGTTCCGTGAAGCGGAGCCGGTACGCGTGGAGCTGCTGTGCGGTAAGGCCGAGAGACGAGGAGAGTTCTCTGGATTGGTCTGAATAATACAGGATGTCGCCAAGGATCGGAATGCCAAGTGCAAGGCAGTGCACACGGATCTGATGGGTCCTTCCGGTCTCGAGCCTGAACCTGAGAAGAGATACAGTTCCGTTCCCGGAATCTCCGGTTCCCAGAAGTTCATAATGTGTAACGGCGCGCTGGCCGTCCGGCGCAACGGCCCGGAACATGTCGCCCTCGGTGAGCCGCTTTATAGGCATATCTATCGTACCGTTTTCCTCGGGCGGGACTCCGCAGACGAGAGCGAGATACTCTTTCTCACCGGTCACCGCGAGCGCCCGGGATGCACGGGCCTTCATATAGCTGTTTTTTGAAAACAGGACGACCCCGCTGGTATCGCGGTCTATACGGTTTACAGCGTGGCAGACGGGCGGTTCGCCGTTTTTCTGAAGGTATCCCACCACATAATTTGCTTCCGTCCCTGTGAATCTGGCGCGGGAAGGATGTACGATCCGGCCGGCGGGCTTGTTGACCGCTATGAGGCCGTCGTCTTCGTAGAGGATGTCCGGGCACCCCTCTTCAGGAACTATATCGCAGGGAGGCTCGGCGGCGGAGATATCCGCGGTGACGGTCTCGCCGGGAGAGAGCCTGCGCACTGTAAACGCAGGCACGCCGTCGACGTAGACGCCGCCGCACTGCTTGAGACGGCGCACAAGAGCGGCGGAAGCGTCAAACTCCCGCCGCAGAATGCTGTATACCTTGCGGCCTTCGCCGCTTTCCGGGACCGTGTAGCTGAGTATCACAGGCGGTCACCGGAGCTTTTTGAGTTCTTCGACTATCTCGCCGAAGTTCATGCTGTGAGACGCCTTCACGAGAACGTTGTCGCCCTTCTTTATGAGCGAGGGCAGCACGGAGAAAAGGGCTTCCTTGAGAGGGAAGTGCCATGCCTCTACGGGACATCCGCTGGAGATAAGGCCCTTATAGATGAACTCCGCCTCTTCACCGAGGCAGACGAGACAGTCGGTGCCGCTCTGCCCGACCATCTGGCCGACAGCATGGTGCAGATCGCGGGAGGCGGGACCCAGTTCCTTCATGTCGCCGAGTATTGCCACTTTGCGCCCTTCGAGAGTGCAGAGGGAGTGTATTGCCGCGGTCACGGAGTGAGGATTGGCGTTGTAGCAGTCGTCGATTATGCGGACATAGCCGGTGTCGATTATGTGGGCGCGGCCTTCGACCGGGACATATGACGCGAGCCCGTCCGTTATCTCCTTCGGGGTGAGGCCCAGCAGATCTCCGACCGCTGCGGCGGGAAGAGCGCCGAGGACGAGATGGCTCCCGAAGGCGGGGATGCTGGCGTGGGTGATCGTGCCGTGGGCGCGGATATCGAAAGAGATGCCGTCGGCGCCCTGGTTCTCGACGTTCTCGCCTCTGAAATCGTTCTGCACGTCGAGTCCGAAAGTAACCTTTTTAGTGCCGGTGTCAAAGTTCCTGAGCATGTCGTCGTCACCGCAGACGACGGCGTATGAGTCGGGAGACATGAACGAGAAGACCTCGCTCTTCGCCTTGAGCACTCCGTCAAGGTCGCGCAGGTTCTCCAGGTGGCAGCATCCGATGTTGGTCATGATGCAGATGTCGGGACGGACCATCTCAGCCAGACGGGTCATCTCGCCGAAGTCGCTTATGCCCATCTCGATAACGGCGGCCTCATGCTCTTCGCGTAGGGAAAGCAGGGTGAGGGGAACGCCGACCTCATTGTTCAGGTTGAGAGGCGTTTTGAGGACGCAGAATTTCTGCGAGAGGACCGCCGCGGTGAGCTCCTTGGCGGTGGTCTTGCCGACGCTTCCAGTCACGCCGACGAAGGGAATGTCGAAGAGGCTCCTGTAATACGCTCCGAGAGCCTTCAGAGCCTGAAGGGTGGAGTCCACGAGGATATAGGGACCTGCCGGATCGGCAAGTTCGCGCTCGGCGATGCAGCAGGCTGCGCCGGCAGCGTACGCCGCGGCGGCGAAATCATGTCCGTCGACCCGCTCGCCCGGTATGCAGAGGAAAAGACTGCCCTCTTCGACCTTGCGGCTGTCCTGCACTACGGACGTTATGAGCTTGTTTTCAAGCGCGGGATCGCCGACATACCTGCCGCCGGTGACTTCCGCAGCTTTTATGAGAGGCAGGGGCTTCATTCTCATTTCAAAGGCCTCGGTTCAGTATTTTTTGAGAGATTCCTCAATGATTATGGCGCACAGATCGTCGTAGGAGATGCCGTACGCCGCAGCCTCCTGGGGCATCAGGCTCGTGGGAGTCATGCCGGGGAGGGTGTTGGCTTCCAGACACCAGATGTCGCCGTTCTCCTCGATGATGAAATCCATCCTCGCGTAGACGCTGAGCTGAAGCGCGTTGAAGATGCGCTCGGCGGTATCCTTGAGCTTCGCGGTCACGTCGGGAGGCAGATCAGCGGGGCAGTACTCGTTGGCGAGCCCGCTCTGGTATTTATGTTTGTAATCGTAGAAACCGCCCTCGGGACAGATCTCGATGACGGGGAGCGCACGCCCGCAGAGGACGCCGACGTCGCATTCGCGTCCGGAAATGTATCTCTCGACGATGGCGGAGTCCTCATAGGAGAACGCCAGGTCCAGTGCGGGGGCGTATTCGGATTCCGTCCTGACGATGGACGTGCCCACCGAGCTGCCGCCGTTCTTCGGCTTTACGACGCAGGGGAAGCCGACGGGGCACTCGTATCCGTCGCCCTTGCTGACGACGGTGCCCGGAGGTGTGGGGATCCCGTTCTGCAGAAAGACCTGTTTTGCGATGCCCTTGTCCATCGCCATGGCGCTGCCGAGGTGGCCGCTGCCGGTGTATTTAATGCCGTGGAGGTCGAACATGGCCTGGACCTTTCCGTCCTCGCCGTCCTCGCCGTGGAGAGCCAGGAAGACCAGGTCGGCCGCGGCGCAGAGTTCAAGTATGTTGTCGCCTATGCGGCTGTTTCCTCCACGCAGTTTTCTGACGGCGTCGAGGTCGGGGATCTCCTCGCCCACGGGGGCGACGGAGCTGTCGTCGGGTTCCCGGAGAAAGACCTCGGAGGGATCGGAGTAGGGCTTCGTGTATCCGAAGAAAAGGTCCACGAGCACCGCCCGGTGTCCGAGCCTTCGGAGCGCGGCGGATATCATACCGCCGCTGGTTATGGAGACGTCTCTTTCGGAGGAAAGGCCGCCGCAAAGTACAATTATATTCATTCTCTGCCTCCGGAAATCGGCCACGGGAGAGCAGGTGACCGGGATGCGCCGCGGGTCGCGGCGGTATGGACAAAAGGATGTTTTTAACATGTTCAGTATACACTATGAGGGCGCTCAATACAATCAAAAATAGTTATTGACAATTGAAGAGCCATATCGTATACTAAATCCTGCCCATTGCGGCGGAAGGTATCTGGCGGCTTAGCTCAGTTGGCTAGAGCACTCGGTTCATACCCGTGGTGTCACTGGTTCAAATCCAGTAGCCGCTACCATTTGCGGGGACGGTTTTTGCTCCGTCCCCGTGTTTTCCCGGCCCGTTGGTCAAGTGGTTAAGACACCGCCCTTTCACGGCGGTAACATGGGTTCGAGTCCCGTACGGGTCACCAGAAAAAAGGGGAGGCCATGCCTCCCCTTAAATGGAGGCTTAGCTCAGCTGGTTAGAGCGCATGCTTCACACGCATGAGGTCACTGGTTCGAGTCCAGCAGTCTCCACCAAAGCCCCTGAAATTCCTGGAATTTCAGGGGCTTTTTGCAAAGTGTGTCACAAAATGTGCCACAATTTTTCGATTATGAAGTGTTGTATATTATGCTTGGAATTAAAACGACTGTTATGCTGTTCTCAAGGTTTATTGAAGCGGCTGCAGGATCGGAAGCTGAACATCATCTCGGATAAAGGCCGCCAAATAGACCGGCAGATAGCAAAGTTTCCCTTCCTGGGACACATTGCAGTTCGCCAGGATATAGGCCGTCTGCACACCGTATTCAGCATTGTCCGCCACTTTTGAGATTGCCGAATGAACATAGTAATCCTTGCCGCTCTTCACCTCGATGGGCAGGACATTCAGGCCCTTCTCGATAACAAAATCCAGTTCCCCCACCTTGTGACTATTATAGAAGTACATGGGGAAACCATGCGTATTCAATTCCTGCGCAACGGCATTTTCGTACACCCCACCGATGTTGACCGAGCTATCCCCCAGCAGCACCTTCATGCGAATCGCATTGCCATATTGACAGGTCAGAAGCCCTACATCAGAGGAATACAGCTTAAGAAGGCTGCTCTTCGCGTTTTGATTCAGCGCAACTCGCGGCTCTGTCGCATTGTACACAGGGATGGCAACACCTGCGGTGGATAACCAAAGGAAGCTGTCCTCCAATCGTTCAAATCGGAGGCCCTTTTTAATATCGCTGTAATTGAAACGTCGGTTCTGTTTCAAAAGGCGGGATGGAATCTGATCATATATCGCAATCAGCATGAGCTTTTTTTCCTGCTCTTCATACTTCGTGAAATCCAGCTTGTACAGCTCAATGATGTTGCGCTGGATGATAGAGACCTGGTTGATATTGCCGGTGCTCACATACTCTTGTACCGCTGCAGGCATGCCACCGACGACCAAGTACCGCTGAAAATGCTGCATCATCTTCTGATGGACAAGCTCTTTTACAGGCTTGCGCCGGTGAAAGCAGTCCCGCAGATGCTCCAGCGTCTCCGCAGGAACGCTGGAAGCGGTGAGGAACTCCTCAAAATCCAGCGGGAACATATTGACTTCCGTCAGATAACCGACTGGGGCCGAACGCAGACTACGCAGTTCGATTCCAAGCAGTGACCCGCTCAGAACATAGCGGAAGCTGCCTTCATCCACCCAGAACTTCACTCGCGTTACGATATCCTTTAACTCCTGAACCTCATCGATAAACAGGATAGTTTCGCCTTTCCGGAAACTAAAGTTTTTGGCAGCGGAGAGGTTGATGATCAGATCCTCCACCGAACGGCAATGCTCAAGCACAGGAATCAGTTCCGGCTCTTGAATGAGATTCAGTTCAAGATAGTGACAGCCTTCCTGTTCTAAGCAGCGGCGAATCGACCATGTTTTGCCGACCTGCCTCGCCCCACTGACCAGAAGCGCAGTGTTACCCTTGTGAATCCACGATTTAATCTCATTTTCCGCTTTGCGTTCCAGCATCAAACAATTATCCTTTCTTGTTGGTAGCTATATAATACCACTATCATCGCACTATTTCAACGAAATATTATTAAATAATTGCAATTATTCAATTAATTAATCATAAAATTATACACTTTTTCAAACTGCCATATAGCTGTTTGTACCAGTCAAGAATAGTAGACATCAAATATTCTTCTTTGATTCTTTTTTCATTAGTGGACAAGAAACCCTTATTAATGTTTCCTTTTTCTAAAAGTAGACATTACTGGTTTATCGGTATATACTTGGAAACCTCCGGTATACCGCACTGAAACAGCGAAATAACAGAAGGAAACCATCCTCTGTAGACAAGAGGGAACCTATGAAGCTATCCAACTGGAAAAACCTGTTCGCGCCGCATATTCTGAAGCGGGGCGAGGCATATTATGACGCAGGATTTGTTACGATTAAGGAGATCGGCGAAGAAAAGATCACTGCAGTCGTTGAGGGAAGCGAGCTTTATGAAGTCCATATTTGGATGGATTACGGGCACGTTAACGGTATGAACTGCACCTGCCCCTATGCTGCGGAGGGCAACGCCTGCAAACACATGGCGGCTGTTTTGTATGAAGTAGAGGACAAAGACTTCGCGGATGCGGAAACAACCGACATGCAGAACTGGAAAGAACTCGAGCAGGCGATCGCAAAGCTGTCAAAGAAGGACGCACATAAACTGCTGCTTGAGTTGGCGGAAGCGTATCCCGATACCGGTGAATTCGTTCTGCTCCATACGGCGAAGCAGCTTCCCAAATCCTCGATAACGCAGTGGCGCAGAAAGCTGAAGGACGTGGAAAACCGCTATTCAGATCGCTCCGGATTTATAGATTATTACAACGCCTTAGCCTTTACAGACGAACTGGAGGCGCTTCTGGATTCTGCGCTTCCGGATATGATACAGGCCGGTTTACTGGAGGACGCTTTCCACTGGGTCTGCGATGTATATCTCACCGCAACGAATGTGGAGATGGATGATTCCGATGGCGGACTCGGGATGCTGATCGGCTGCTGTGAAGGACATTGGGAGGACATCCTCGCGCACGCGGGCCAAGATCTAAGCAGCGAGATGTATCAATGGTTTTCCGAGCAAAGTGAAACAGATCCGTATGGGTTTATTGAACCGTTTATGCTGCGCTCTTTCCGGGATGAGGATTCGCTTAAAAGGAATCTTGCGTATATCGACAGCAAAATCGAATCGTCAAAAGACGACGACTGGCGATTAATGGATTATGTCTGTCAAAAGCTTAATATCATGGAGGAAATGGACCTGCCTCGGGCAGAAATCGATCACGTGATTCGGCAGTACTATCGCTTTCCCGATGTTCGCAGGCATTTGATCGAGCGCACGCTATCAGAGAAGCGATTTGATGACGCGATTACGCTGCTTGAGGAAAGCAAAGGCATCGACAAGGACGCATACAACGGCGCTGACCGGTGGTGCAAACGGCTGATCGCGCTCTATCAGGAACTGGGCAGAGAAGAAGAGCTGAAAAAAGAACTGCGGTTCTATCTGACGCACTGTTCTCCAAGAGACCTGGAATATGTGACGATGCTGAAGGAGCTGACAGATGAGGATTCTTGGCCGGAAGTACGCGAAACGCTTTTGCGCTCGCCGTCTATTGCATCTATAGCAAACCTGCTTCTGGAATCGGAAGGACTCTATGACAGACTGATGGAAAGCATCCGAAAGAGCGGCTTGATATCATTGGTAGATCGTTTTACGGATACGCTGCTTCCGCATTATCCAGATGAGCTGCTGGCGCTGAACCTCGACTATTTACGCAGAGAAATGAAAACCGCGAACAGCCGGAAGCATTATTATACTTTGATCCAACGGATGAAAACTCTGAAACGGTATCCCTGCGGAAAGCTGGAAGCAAAGAAACTGGCGGACGAATGGAGAGCGGCCTATCCGCGCAGAAGCAGCATGTTTGACGAGCTGAAAAAAGCGGGGTTTTGAGAATCGCAGACAGAAAAGCAGTATTCACTCGGTCATCCGTTCCGAATAAACGAAAAACGAGGAGATGTTACTTGATAAAACTAAAGGGAAATGCAAAAAACGAGGAGCTGTCTTTGCCGGAAGAACTAACCTTGATGCTGATGTATTTGACATCGTGGAAGGAGAGTAAAGCGGTGTCGCTCAGAGCGAATCCGCCGGTCAATGATGGCAATGATTATTTCCAGCGCAGCTGGACGGACTATTAGTTTGATGCTTTGAACGCCCTCTTGGAAAAGGGTTCTAATTCCGTGGTTCGCTCATGGCAACCGGCATTGATTTCTCTGGCATGGGAACTCACGGCTTGCGAGCTTCTTGGAAAATGCGAGATTGCGCTTGACAGAGAAACTGCCTCAGGATAGTAGTTTTAATTGTTTACACCAAAATCTCTTTTGCCCGACCGGGCAGGAGAGGTTTTCTTCATGTTCCAGCGCGGAGACAACGCGTACCGCCGACGTGACGGAGCGGCTCTTTCCGTTTTTGCCTTTTTCTGCTATGTTCAGATCGTGATCCTGCGTAGCGAGGAAGGCGGGACAGGGATGAAAGAAAACGAAAAAAGATATCTTAAGGCCGGCGTATACCTGATCGTCGCCTTCGTCGTATGGACGGCAATTATATGTTTCGTCGACGTTCAGGCCGCCGGACCGAACGGGACGGAGATAGGCCTTGCGGCGGTGAACACATGGTTCCACAGGCTGACCGGCGTGCATATGGGACTCTACACGGTCACGGACTGGCTCGGTCTCGTCCCGATCCTGATCTGCTTCGGCTTCGGAGCTCTGGGAGCTATACAGCTCATGAGCCGAAAGAGCCTTTTTCGTGTCGACGCGGATATCATAATGCTGGGCGTCTACTACGTGCTGATCATCATCCTGTACCTGCTGTTCGAGATGATCCCGATAAATTACAGGCCGGTCCTGATAGACGGAAGGCTCGAGCCTTCGTATCCCTCGTCCACCGCTTTGCTGGTGCTGAGCGTGATGCCTACGCTGGAGTTTCAGATGGGACGGAGAGCGGGACGGACCGTCAGAACAGCCGCTTCGGTCTTTTCAGCCGCGTTTTCCCTGTTCATGGTGGCGGGAAGGGCGGTATCCGGAGTACACTGGCTATCGGATATAATCGGTTCTGTGCTGCTGAGCACGGGGATGTTCACGCTTTACAGATACGGCGTCTGCCTGCTGGACAGGCGGCGGGAGGAATAGTATGGAGTTCAGTAAAAAGCTTCAGGAACTGAGAAAGAACAGAGGAGTCACCCAGGAGGAACTGGCGGACGCAATCTTCGTGACAAGAACGGCCGTTTCCAAATGGGAATCCGGACGCGGTTATCCGAGCATCGACTCGCTGAAAGCCCTGTCGCGCTATTTCTCAGTGACGGTGGATGAGCTCATCCGCACCGAAGAGATAATGCTCGCAGCCGAAGACGATAAGAAAGATTACAAAGACAGATACAGGACCCTTATCTGCGGGCTTCTGGATGTGCTTCACGCGGTGCTGCTGTTCGTTCCGGTGTTCGGTGACGGAGCGGGCTCCGGTACGTCCGTGCCCCTGTTCGGGTTGACCGGCGTGAGCCCGTGGATAAGAACGGTCTTCATCGTCATCATCTGCCTGACGGTCGTAAACGGTGTCTGCGGAGCCGTCATGAGCCGGTTCGCAAGGCCGGTCTGTCACAGACACAGGCTCGTTACCGGAATGGCGCTTTCAGTGCTGTGTTCGGCGGTTTTTGTTCTGACGAGGCAGCCCTACGCGGGGATCATCTGCTTCGCGATACTGGTCATCAAGGGGATACTCTTCATAAAAACTGAATAACGGCTGAAGGGCAACAGCGGGTTGCGTGCAATCGCGTATCATCTGTGATAATATCTCTCATGACGGAGGCGATAAACATGGAAACCAAAGACGTGATACTCAGTCTCAGGACTAAAAAAGGCCTTTCCCAGGACGAACTGGCCGAAAAGGTCTTCGTGACGCGGCAGGCCGTTTCACGATGGGAGACCGGAGAGACGATCCCCGGTACGGATACGCTCAAGCTGCTGTCCGAGTTCTTCAACGTGTCCATAAACACGCTGCTGGGTTCTCCGCGGCAGCTCATATGCCAGTGCTGCGGGATGCCGCTGGATGACTCCCTGATCAGCAGGGACAAGGACGGATCGTTCAACGAAGACTACTGCAAGTGGTGCTACGCCGACGGCGAATACACCTACAGCGACATGGACGATCTGATCGACGTCTGCGTCGCGCATATGACCGGCGAGAACTTCACGGAGGAACAGGCCCGCGCATACATGAAGAGCGTTCTGCCGAAACTGGACTACTGGAAACGGTATGAAGAGCTGGGCGGCGGGGAAAAGTTCGAGGAACTCAAGAAGCAGCTCATAGACGAGTTCAACGCCCTTCATATCGAGGGGATGCCGAAGGTCGAAAAACTCAACGCTCTGGTCGGCAGCTACGTCAATCTGGAGTACCGGCTCCCGAACGGAAGGACGGTCAAGTTCCTGGACGACGATACGACGTACCTCGGCAATCAGCTGGAATGCGAGTTCGGCGGCGACCGCTGCTTTGGGATACTCGCAAATATGGACTTCCTCCTCGTCTGCACCTACGGCGAAGGCGGGACGGATCCCGAACTGGTCCTGTACAGGAAGAGATGACGGCCTGCACCTGCATCTGTCAGATATGTGAATACAGTGAAGGCAGGCGCTTTCCAGTGCCTGCCTTCTTTCCGTGATATGAGTTTTCAGTTCGCCAGAGTGTGTATGATCTCGTATATGTCGTCGATGCTCCCGAATGCGTTCTCATCATATGCCGATGTCGAGACGTCGGCCTCGAGCCTCATCTGAACGGTGGCGCCCGGAACTGCCCGCCCGGCAAGGAAATCGTCCACGAGGCCGAAATCGCCGGCGTTTATAAAGCCGTTTGCGCCGCAGTTGACGTTTCCGTCCCGTCTGACGGATATGTTCTCGCCCGGACCCGCCGAAAGCGCCGCGGCTGTCTCTTCCGCGGCCTGTCCGCCGGCTATGATATAAAGATACGCGCGTTCGTACTGCGTGGCTTTCTTGCCGTTGCCGTCGGCGCCGGCGTACGTCCCGTCGGCGGAGTTAAGGAGATCGAGATAGTGCTGATCCTCCGTAAAGAACGCGGGGCTGCCGTCATAGAATACCGCGCTGCCGCTGCCCAATCCTCTGACGCCGATCAGAAGGAGCGCGTTCCCGCTGCCGGCGTACGCGTAATCGGCGAAGACCAGGTGCGCGCTGACGTCGGGACCTATCATGAAGGAATTATCGCTGTAGTTATTCGCGAACCACAGGGAACGGGTCGTAATGAACGTTATCAGATTGGCGGCATAATTCGGCCAGTCGGTCCTGGAGTCCGTGGTGGCCAGATAGTTCTGCGTATACACGCCGGACCCGAGAGTGGCGGGGGAGCTGTACTTGTGGTCGTTGTTCCAGAGCTCGTCGACCTTTATATGGTTCATCGTGGCCGAGGCCGAGATATCGCTGATCATCCGGGAGGTGTCGCCCGCAATGCTGTCGAAGGCAGCCCGGTGCAGATTATACTGCCGGTAGACTTCAGCCATGAAATCCTCGTGTCTGCTGAGAGTCTTGTACACGGAGGTCTTGTATTCCGTGATGTTGGCTATGAAATCGCCTTCGCCGCTCCTTCGGTCGCCGTCTCTCCTGTTGTCCGCGAGCCCGAGCCGGGTGTTCTGCAAAGTGGCGCCCATGGCGTTGTCGAGATCCCAGAGCGGTCCGGCGATCAGCTTGTCCGCGTCCGTATTGCCGTCACGGTGGTACAGGATGCTGCCCGCACACACGTCGTAGCTCTTGACGTACTCGTGCATAAGGTACATCTTCGCGAAGCTCTCCATGTCGATGTAATCGGTATAGTATTTGCCCTTTGAGTTGTATCCGTCGGCGGCTCTTATGGCGTCCCATGCGTCCTGCAGCCAGGGCTTTATCGTGTTCAGCGCCACGGCCTCGGTGTTTTCCGGGCTGTCGTCCACTTCTCCCGCTTCGTTCTTCAGCAGATTGTCGCCGATCTTCTTGACGGTGATGAGGTTATACCTTGACGTGGACCAGTCGTTGGAGGCACCGTTCAGGCCTTCGAGGGAGAACTGAGGGTCGCCGCCCTGGGCGACGGAAGGTTCCTGGTAGTTGTCCTGCTCTATCATGAATCCGTTTTTGGTCACGAAGGAATCCGTCTTGGGGGTGACGGTATAGCATCCCTGGTACTCGCCGTTCATCCAGACGTCCGCAGAGGTGGTGTCCTGCCCGACGCCCAGTTCGTGGGCGAGCCGGAATCCGGAACGGTTGCAGAGAAGACTATGGTCGAGGATCTCGGCAAGGAAAGACCACTTTTTGGACTTTTCGGAATCTATGCCGGGGAATTTGATCTTCGAATCAAGCGTGATGTTGTACGGCCGTTTGTCGCTGGCCTGGGACCATGTCACGTTGCCGCGGCCCTTCATCTTTATGTTTTCGTACCAGGTGCCGTTTATGTTGATCCTGCCGTAGCACTGCGTGTTGTGGCTTGTGTCCCCGTCCATGGCCGCGATGGAGCCTCTGCTCTCGTCTATGTCTATGAAGACGCGCTGGACGTTCCCGGATCCCTGATACGTCGTGATGTCGATCGAGCTGCCGTTCTGGAAGGCGTAGGTCTTCGACGTGCCGGCAGGCGGCACTGGGCAGGCTCCGGCGGGATATGAGACGCCGTCGACGGTCGCCTGCATGTCGTCATCCCAGGAGAAGAAACACGACGCCGTATCCACGCCTCCGGGCAGGTACAGCTGATAATAATACGTATAGGTGGGATTCCAGTAATTCCCGCCGGTCTGGACCCTGGACTCAAACACGTCTATCCCGGCGGGCAGCCCGTTTGCATCCGTCGGCTCCACCCATATCTCTGACGGCGCGTCGGCCGCGAAAGCAGACGGAGCGCCGGGGATCAGGGCGATGACGAGAACGGCTGCCAGGCAGGCGGATAAAGCGCGGAGCCCGCGTTTCACGGCTGGAACACCTTCTTTCCGGAAAAAATCGATAAAACGTCGCGGCTTTTAGTACACAAGTTTACTAAAACGATATATTTAGTACAGATATTTACTAAAAGATTAATTCTAGTACAGATGTTTACTACAAGATTATATAAAAAATGAGAGAAAAATCAACGCAATCATATACCGGCCGGGACCGGAGTGCACTTTGCGTCCTGCGGATTATCAGTTATAATAATGGATATGACCGCAGATGCTTCTGGAGAACGGACCATATTATCGGAGGTAGAAATGGAAAACAGAGAACCGTCGTTTCTCGATCTGCTGCTGGAAACGCACATAGGCCTTGAAAGACAGGGGCCGGGAAGTCCCGAGGCCGTCGACAGGGCGCTGGGGTTCCTTGGACCGCTCGACCGGTTCAGGGAAACAGCCGATCTGGGATGCGGCACGGGAGGACAGACCCTTCTTCTGGCGGAACGCCTGCCGGGAAGGATAACGGGTCTGGACATGTTCCCCGCGTTCGCGGAGGAGCTCAGCAGAAAGGCCGGAGAAAGAGGACTGGGGGATAGAGTGTCTGGAATCGCCGGAGACATGGCCCGGCTTCCTTTTGAAAAGGATTCTCTCGATCTCATATGGTCGGAGGGAGCGATAGACAACATCGGATTCAGGGAGGGCCTCAGCCACTGGCGCGGTTTTCTCAGAGAGAACGGATGTATCGCGGTCACCTGCCCGTCGTGGCTGACGGAGGAACGCCCAGAAGAAGCGGAGCGGTTCTGGACCGACGCCGGAAGCCGTCTCGACCCGGTGGAGGACAACACCGGGATCATGCAGGAGTGCGGCTACGCGTTCATCGCGGCCTTCGCGCTGCCGGAGGAGTGCTGGACGGACAACTACTACGCTCCGAGAGCGAAGGCGATAGAGAGCCTGCTGAAAAAGTATCCCGGGAGCGAAACGGCGAAGCAGTACGCCGAGCTCAACCGGCGCGAGGTCGATCTTTACATGAAATATAAGCAGCACTACGGGTATGTGTTCTACATAGGCAGGGCCGTATAAAGAAAGAGGACAGAGGAAACGCTATGGAAGCGGTGTTATACGTACACGGCAGGGGCGGCTCAGCCGCGGAGGCGGAGCATTACATGCCGCTGTTTCCCGGCTGCGAAGTAATCGGACTGGACTACCGGGGCTCGAAGCCATGGACGGCCGGCCCGGAGATACTGGCGGCGGTCACGGAAGCAAAAAAAGAATACGGATGCGTCACTCTGATAGCGAACAGCATCGGCGCATATTTCAGCCTGTGCGCCGGCATCGGCGGCATGATTCGGAAAGCGTATCTTATATCGCCAGTCACGGACATGGAAGGGATGATCCTCGGCATGATGGCCGCGGAAAACGTCTCCGAGGCGGAACTTGAGGAAAAGGGCCGCGTGCCCACCGCCTTCGGAGAGGACCTTTCATGGGAATACCTGTCCTACGTTCGGGAGCATCCCGTCGAATGGGAGGCTCCGACCGACATCCTTTACGGGAGCCGCGATACGCTCGTGCCGTATGATTCGGTACATGAGTTCGCGGAGAAGCACGGCTGCGGTCTGACGGTCATGGAAGACGGCGAGCACTGGTTCCACACCGGGGAGCAGATGCGTTTCCTCGACGGCTGGATCACTGAGAAGCAGAAAAAGCGCAGCAGGATGCTGACCGCACCGAGGCTCGTCCTTAAAGGTCTGCGGGACGGAGACAGGGACGCTTTTCTTCACATCGTTTCAGACCCCCGTGTAAAGAAGACGTACATGCTCCCCGATCTTCAGGGACGGGAGCAGGAGGACGCGTTCTTCGGAAGGCTGAAGGACCTGTGCGGCGACGATGAGCATTTCGTCTACGGTATATACCTGGAAGGGAAGCCCATAGGGTTCCTCAACGACTGCGAGTCCGATGGCAAAAGCATAGAGATCGGCTACTTCATATCGCCGGAGCACTGGGGACGCGGATACGCGACTGAAGCCCTTAAGGCGGCGGTGGAGGAACTGTTCAGGATGGGATACGAACGGGTGACCGCCGGATATTTCGAAGAGAACGAGGCGAGCCGCAGGGTCATGGAGAAGGCCGGGATGCATCCGCTGCCGGAAGAAACGGAGATAACCTACAGGGGCGCTGTCCACAGGTGCCTGTATTTCGGGATGGAGCGGGAAGAAACGTAAGGGAGATGTTCTCATGGGACTCTCGGAAAAGACGATCAGTTATATAAAAGAAAACTGCGGCCGTTCCCTGACGGGGATGACAGTGC
Source organism: Oscillospiraceae bacterium (assembly GCA_017619535.1). GTDB lineage: Bacteria > Bacillota > Clostridia > Oscillospirales > Oscillospiraceae > RGIG8048. Next base: position 35,597 of record JAFZSD010000049.1, read on the forward strand.
TCATAACCGGCGCGAACAGCGGGATCGGCTTCAAGACCGCCGAAACGATGGTATATATGGGCGCGGCCGTCATCATGGCGTGCAGGAACCGGGAGAAGGCGGAAAACGCCAGGGAACAGCTTCTGGCGGACTACCCCGGCGCGGATATCCGCATCATGATGCTGGATCTTGCGGATCTGGATTCCATAGACGCTTTTGCGGAACAGATGCCGGACGTCGACGTGTTCGTCAACAACGCCGGCCTTTACCACCGCCCCGGACAGAAGACGAGGGACGGGTTCGAGATGGTGATGGGCACCAACTATCTCGGGGTCTATTACCTCTGCGAGAAGGTGCTGCCCAAACTCAGAGAGTGCGGGCACGACGTGGTGCTCGTAAACACCATATCCGTCGTCCACAAGATAGCCAGCGTGGACCTGGACCGCTTTTATGAAGAGCGGGGGGATTACTTCCGCTCCAAGCTGTGCCTGGCCAGATACACCGAGCACCTCGTAAAACAGTGCGAAGGAACGAACGTGCATGTCTATATGAACCATCCGGGGCTCTCCGTCACGCCCATAGCCAGCCACGTGCTCGGAGGCATGTATGTCCTTGCGAAGTTCGTGCCGATCAATTCGGCTGAAAAGTCCTCTCTCTCCGTCGCGTGGCTGCTGTCGAATCCTGTCCCGGACGGGAGCGTGGTGGGCCCGAACGGGCTGCTTTGCGGATGGGGATATCCCGGTATAAACAGGAAGAGTCCGAGAGCGTCCAGGGACATAGACGAGCTGGTGAAATTCTCCAGAGCGGAGATAGAGAAGAAACATCCTTCCGGAGGTAACATATGAAACGCATACTTTGTTACGGGGACTCCAACACCTTCGGCTGCACGTCGATCTTCGCGGAGGGCGGCCCCGGAAGACTGGACAGGGAACACAGATGGCCGTGCCTGCTGCAGAAGGAGCTGGGCGGCGGTTATGAGATCATAGAGGAAGGACTGAACGGCAGGACGACGGCCTACGACGAGCCGGGAAGGCCGGAGCGCAACGGAGCCGGATTTCTGCCCGGCTGCATCGACGCCCGTATGCCTCTCGACCTCGTAATAATCACTCTCGGCACCAACGACGCGAAGCACGGGTTCGGCCTGTCTTCCGACGATACCGCAAACGGTATCCGCAGGCTCGTCGGGATAATCCGGGAGAGGACTGCCGGCAGAGAGTCCGCCATCCTGATCGCGGCTCCGGTCCCCATGACGGAGGAAGCGCTGAAAGACCCCGTCAACACGGACATGGATTCGATCCTCAAGACCCGCGAGTTTGCCGCGAAGTTCGAAAGACTGGCGGAAGAGCTCGGCTGCGGGTTCATGGATCTGGCCGAGATCGCCTGTACGGAGCTGGTCGACGGCATACATCTGTCGGAAAGAGCTCATGCAGCGGCGGCGAAGGCGTACGCCGCGAAGATCCGGGAGTTGGGATTCTGAATAACGCAGAAAACAGACAGGAGCCTGAGTCCACACGGACCCAGGCTCCTGCTTGCTGTATATGTTCCTTTAGATATATGTCAGATAAGCTCGAGCTGGTCTCCCGCAGCCTTGCAGAGCGGGCAGACCGCCGCCTCCGAGTCATAGACCTCGAAAACCTGGCCGCAGACCTTGCATCTGTATCTGCGCACGGATTTTTCGGCGGCCTCCGGTTCGGGCTCGAAGGTCGGGGCGAAGCCGGCGTGAGGGATGGCGGCATATTTTGCTATGTCCCGGTTCAGCGTTACCAGATCATTGACGGAAAGTTCGTGGACGGAGGGGTGGCCCGTGATACGCGCGAAGGTCCGAAGCTCCTTTGTGGAAACGTTCAGGAAATTCGCCACTCTCTGGGCGGCGGCGTCTTCGCGGAGACGCTCCCGGAGCTCGGGCTTCTGGGTCGCGATGCCGACGGGGCAGTCGCCGGTGCCGCATATGCGGTACTGCTGGCAGGCGGCGGCGATGAGAGCCGCGCTGGCTATCGCTATCGCATCGGCGCCCATGGCGAGAGCCTTGGCGAAGTCCGACGACACCCGCAGACCGCCGGTGATGACGAGCTCCATATCGGAACCGACGGAGTCGAGATACCTGCGGGCGCGGCGGAGAGCGAAGATCGTAGGTACGGAGGTCGACTCGCGGAGCAGCAGGGGACTGGAGCCGGTGGCGCCGCCCCGGCCGTCGATCGTAACGAAATCCGCGCCGGCGTAGACGCAGCACGCGAGATCGCGCTCGATGCGTCCTGCGGCGATCTTTATTCCTATCGGCCGTCCGCCGGAGCGTTCGCGGAGCATGGCGACCATGGCCCGGAGATCGTCTTTTGAGTTGATCTCCCTGAAACGGCTGGGGCTCTGGATGTCCTCGCCCACGTTTTTGCCGCGGAGCGCCGCGATCTCGGGCGTGACCTTCTCGCCGGGCAGATGACCGCCCATTCCGGGTTTCGTGCCCTGGCCGATCTTGATCTCGATGGCGTCAGAGGACTGAAGGTTCTCGTCCGTAACGCTGTATTTGTTGGGTATGTACTCGAAAATGTATTTATACGATGCGGCCTTCTCTTCCGGCAGGATGCCGCCCTCGCCGCTGCACATGGCGGTCTTCGCCATGGCGCTGCCACGGGCGAGCGCCACCTTTATCTCGCGGGAGAGGGCGCCGAAGGACATGTGGGAGATATAGACGGGGGTCCCCAAGACCATCGGCTTTGCCGCGTGCTTTCCTATGACAGTCTTCGTGTCGACGGGATCATCGTCGAGGAGCGGAGGGGGATCCAGCTGAGCGCCGAGCAGGAGGACATCGTCCCAGCCGGGCATGGGCATCAGCGTTCCCATGGCGCCGTCTATGCTCTTTCCGGATACGGCCATCTCGTGGATCTCGGCCATATAGCGGCAACTCCTGTCCAGACGCGCGTACTGAGGATCGTACGCAAGACCGCCCTGCACCGGGGCGGGCGCCGGCTCCGCCGGAGCCTCACCGTCGGAGATCTTTTCAAATTTGGAGATCGGCTGCTTGCATATGGGGCAGCAGTCCAGCTCGGAAAGCTTTTTGCCCTCTTTCTCCTCGTCGAATATCATACCGCAGATGCTGCATTTGTATACTGCCATGTTGTTCCTCCTTTGACCGGAAACGTGTATCCTGTTATGGCTTTTCAGCCTGCCGGTCTGATTAGATTCTGAAGACCGTACTGGGCTTTGTCAAGTTCTTTGTAAACAAATTATTAATTCGGAACCGAACTAATTGACAACTTACGTTCTCGGGAGCATTATTTATTTCGGTACCGAACAAAATGAAAACTATCGGCTCACTGAAAGGAGAGATAACAGATATGGAAAGAACTGCTGATCAGATACTTATGGAAAAGCTCCGCCGCGCCGCGCACGTGATGCGCTGCTGCCACGGACACGGCCCCATGCCCGGACGCCCGATGGGCCCCTGTCACGGTCACGGTCCCGCCCCCTTCGGCGGACCCGGCCCTATGCCCGGACCCGGTCCCTTCCCGGGACCCGCGCCTTTCCCGGCACCCGCTTTCGGCCCCGGACCCGGTACGTGCCGTAAGCACGAGGGACCGTTCCCTCCGCGCCCTGAGCACGGCGGAAAGCCCTGCGGACACCGCGGATTTCCCCGTGAGAGGATACTGCTGACGGTGCTCGACATGGGCGGCAGCGGTGCCCGTCAGAAGGACATCGCAGAGAAGCTCGGCATCGGCCCGTCCTCGCTCTCTGAGCAGATCGACCGCCTAGAGGCCGACCGCTATATCGAGCGCATTCCGAATCCCGACGACGGACGTTCCACGCTGATCGCCCTGACGGAAAAGGGGAGAGCACGCGCATATGAGGTCTCCGACGAGCGCAGGGAGCGCGCGGAGAGCTTCTGCGGCCGGCTCACCGACGAGGAGAAGGAGACGCTCATCGTCCTTCTCGGCAAGCTTCTCGGCGAGCAGGAATAAGCTCAGACAGATCAGAAGCAAAACGCAAAAGCCGTCCGGCGGCCGAACAGGCGCCGGGCGGCTTTCCGCTGTTTCCGGACAGGACGACAAACACTTGCATTTGCCGGGGCGGAACATTATAATTGACGGCATCGGCCCCCATGCAGGGGGCACTTGACTGGGAAAAAGGCAGAACGATGAAACGAGTGACGTCATTCATTAAAAAGGAACCGGTGCTGACCGCGGCCTGGGTGCTCGCGGTGCTGTCCGCGTTCTGGGTAAAACCGAATATCGGATACCTGTCGTACATCGACTGGCGCTCGCTCTGCATACTCTGGAGCCTCATGGCCATCATGCAGGGGTTCAGAGATAACGGCGTGTTCGACGTGATAGGGGAGCGCCTGCTGAAGAAGACGGACACTGTGCGGCAGCTGGCCGCGATACTCATCGCCCTCTGTTTCTTCGGTTCTATGCTGATGACGAACGACGTGGCTCTCATAGCTTTCGTGCCCTTTTCCATCGCCACTCTGCTCAGCTGCGGCAGACGCGAGGCCGTAATACCGGTCGTGGTGCTGCAGACGGTGGCGGCCAACATGGGCAGCATGCTCACGCCGATAGGCAGTCCGCAGAACCTCTATATATACGGCGCCTCCGGCTTCTCCGTGGGCGAGTTCATCATGATCATGCTCCCGTACTCCGCGGCGTCGGCGGTGCTGCTCGCCATAGGCGTTCTTGTTCTGAAGGGCGGTAAAAAACGGGCGGATCCCGCCGTGGGGCAGAGACCCCGGATTTATTCAAAGCTTGACCTCGCGCTGTATATCGCCCTTTTCTGCGCGGCGCTCCTGACGGTCGCCAGAGTTCTGCCGTACTACGTCACCGGCGCCCTGGTCCTTATCGTCGCGCTGGCGGTACAGCGGAAGTCGCTCCTCCGTGTGGACTACTCGCTGCTCTTCATATTCATCGGATTCTTCATCTTCACCGGGAACGTAGGGAACATCCCGGAGATAAAGGAGCTCCTGACGGGAGCCGTAGCCGGCCGCGAGAAGCTGCTCGGGATACTGATGAGCCAGGTCATAAGCAACGTTCCCGCGACGCTCCTCCTCAGCGAATTCACTGACGATTACCGGAACCTGCTCATAGGCGTGGACGTCGGCGGGCTCGGCACGCTCATCGCGTCTATGGCGAGCCTGATCTCATATAAGTACTATTCCCGCTCGCCCGGAGCGAAGAAGGGAAGATATGTTCTCGACTTCACCCTCGTGTGCATAGTCCTTCTCATCGTTCTGGTCCCTATATCCGTACTGCTTTGAAAAGCGCCCTCCGGGGCGCTTTTTTGATGTCCCGGTTTACCGGCTGGCATTTCACACATGGTTCACATTAACGTTTTATTTTATATTGTAACAATGCATCATTGCGGCTTTTTGCCGCAAAAGCGGTGATAGAAATGAAGAAACTTATCAGCAGCGAGCACTATCTCCTGCCCGTCAGGCTGGACAACTGGATAAGGCTGCTTTCCCAGAACGGGTTCCATATAAGGCCGGGAAGGATACCCCAGGCCCTCTGGATATCCCTGGTGTCGCTGGTGCTGAGCCCCTTCGCCCTGGCGGAGGCGCTCATATACAGAAAGCGCATCAAAGAAACGAAGATAGAAAAGGGTCCGCTTTTCGTTATCGGCCACTGGCGCTCGGGCACCACGTACCTGCAGAACGTCCTGTCCAGGGACCCGCAGTTCGGATGGTTCGATCCCGTTCATACCATCACCTTCAGCAACTGCCTTCTCCTGGGCTGGCTCGTCGGCCCTCCCCAGAAGAAGCTCCTGAAGAACGCCCGCCCGATGGACAACCTCAGATATGACCTGGACCTGCCCATGGAGGAGGTCTTCGCCCAGGCGAACATATCCACGAACGCCATTATCCTTATGCTCACCTTCCCCCGCGTGTACAGGAGATACTTCGAGTCCGCCTTCGTCACGACTCTGCCGGAGAAGGAGCAGCGGGACTGGCACCGCTCCTACCGCTACATCATAAAGAAGTTGACCTACGCCTGCGGCGGAAAGCCTCTGCTCCTCAAGAGCCCGGACAACACCTGCAGGGTCGGGGTCCTGCTGGACGAGTATCCGGACGCGAAGTTCATAAACATCCACCGGGATCCCTACGTCACCATAATGTCCACTATCAACATGTTCCGCATCGAGACGGACGTGTTCTCCCTGAACGATCCTCCCGAGGGGGACTACCAGGAGATGATGGAGGACGCCATCGTCGAGATCTTCGAGAGGATGTACAGAGGGCTCTTCGCATTGGAGGAGAAGCTCCCGAAGGGCGTCATATACGATATAGCCTACGACGATTTCGTGAAGGACCCGGTGGGGAGCCTTAAGGACATCTACGGAGAGCTGGGGATAGGCGGCTTCGAAGACGCGAAGCCGCGCTTCGAGAGCTACATAGAGAGCCTCGGCCACTACAAAAAGAACCATTTCGAATTGTACGAGCGTCTCAGAAAGAAGATAAACGAAAAGCTCGGGTTCTACTTCGAGCACTACGGATATGAGATGCAGACGGAAGAGATAGAGGAGAGCTGAACCATGGATCATCTCGACAAGCTTGAAGCCAAGAGCGTACACATCCTGCGGGAGGCGTACGCCGCTTTCGACAACCTTTGCATGCTCTGGTCCATCGGAAAGGACTCCACGGTGCTGCTGTGGCTCGCCCGCAAGGCGTTCTACGGACACGTCCCGTTCCCCCTCGTCCACATAGACACCCATTTCAAGATCCCGGAAATGATCGAGTACCGCGACAGGCTCGCCAAAGAGTACGGGCTCTACATGGTGTACGGCGAGAACAGGGAGGCCCTGGACAGCAAACAGACATTCCCGGACGGCGCCGTCTCCAGAGTCGAGTGCTGCCGCCTCCTGAAGACGGAGGCCCTGACCAACACCCTCAACGGGAGCTGGCCGCGCTACAGGCTCAATCTGAAGACCGGAGAATACGAGCGGGACACCAACACGGCGCAGTACACCGGCGTCATAGTCGGCGCGCGCTCCGACGAGGAGGGCTCCAGATCCAAGGAGCGTTACTTCTCTCCCCGGGACAAGAACAACGACTGGGACATCGACGACCAGCCGCCCGAGTTCTGGAACCAGTTCAAGACGGATTTCGCGCCCGGCACCCACGTGCGCATCCATCCTCTCCTCGACTGGACTGAACTCAATATCTGGGAGTATATCGACCGCGAGAACATCCCCACGGTCTCTCTCTACTACAACCAGGGCGACGGCACCCGCTACCGCAGCCTGGGCTGCGCACCCTGCACGGGACCCATAAAGTCCGAGTCCCGCAACCCCAAGGAGATAATCGAGGAGCTCCGCACCGGTGCGCTCTCCAACATAGCGGAGCGCAGCGGAAGGGCCCAGGACAAGGAAGACGGCGGCGGGCTCGAGACGCTGCGCCGCAACGGCTACATGTGATCGGAGGCGGCGGTATGGAAAACATGGATGAGATACTGAACATCGTCACCGTCGGCCACGTGGACCACGGCAAGAGCACGGTAATCGGCAGGCTCCTGGCGGACGCCAACGCCCTTCCGGAGGGCAAGCTCGAGATGGTGCGGGAGAACTGCCGCCGCAACTCGAAGCCCTTCGAGTACGCGTTCCTTCTCGACGCGCTGAAGAACGAGCAGGCCCAGGGAATCACCATAGACACGGCGCGCTGCTTCTTCAAGAGCGACAAGCGGAATTACATAATAATCGACGCCCCCGGCCATATAGAGTTCCTGAAGAACATGGTCACCGGCGCCTCCCGCGCGGAGGCGGCGCTTCTGGTCATAGACGCTTCCAGGGGCGTGGAGGAGAACACACGCCGTCACGGATACTTCCTCTCCATGCTGGGCATCAGGCAGGTCTCCGTCCTGGTCAACAAGATGGATCTCGTGGGATTCAGCGAGAGGGTCTTCACGGACATCCGCAGCGAATACGCTGAGTTCCTCAAAAAGATCAAGATACATCCGGAATCCTTCATCCCGGTGAGCGGTTTCGAGGGCGATAACGTGGCGATCCGCTCCGGGCGCATGCCCTGGTACGACGGCCCCACCGTGCTGGAGCAGATGGACGCTTTCAGGACCGTACCGGAGCCGGAGCGCATGCCTATGCGCCTCCCGGTGCAGGGAGTTTACAAATTCACCGAGAACAACGACAGCCGCAGGATCATAGCCGGCACCATGGAGTCCGGCTCGGTCCGCGCCGGCGACGCCATAGTGTTCTATCCTTCCGGCAAGAAGACCCACGTCAAATCCCTGGAGGTGTTCAGCGCCCCCGAGCCGGAGTGCTTCACGGCGGGCCAGGCGGCGGGATTCACGATGACGGAGCAGATCTTCGTCAGGCGCGGCGAGATCGCCTGCCTCCAGAGCGAGCAGCCTCCCTGCGTGGGAGTGCGGCTGCGTGCGAACCTCTTCTGGCTCGGCAAGCAGCCTCTGTCCTCCGGCAGGACATACTTCTTCAAATGCGGCACGGCCAAGACGGAAGTCCGTCTAGAGAGGATCGAGCGCATAGTCGATGCCTCCAGCCTCGGGCACATCGAGCGGGGATACGTGGACAAGAACGAGGTGGCCGAGTGCATCCTCACTCTTGAGAGCCCGATAGCTTTCGACATCGCCGGCGGCGTGGAGGCCACCGGAAGGTTCGTCATAGTCGACGATTATGAGATCGCCGGCGGAGGCATCATAACCGAGGCTCTGGAGGAGTACGATTTCAATACCCGCAACATCCGCTGGTCAGGCGACGCCATGACCCGCAGCGAGCGGGCGAAGTATACCGGCAGCACCGGCCTCGTGGTCTGGATGACGGGCCTGTCCGGCGCCGGCAAGACCACCATAGCCCAGGAGACCGAGCGAAGGCTCCTCGAGGCGGGCGTTCGGGCCTATGTGCTGGACGGCGACAAGCTTCGCCGCGGCCTCAACAGCGACCTCGGCTTTTCCGACGCGGACCGCACCGAGAACATTCGCAGGGCTGCCAATGTTGCCAACATGTTCCGCGACGCGGGCCTCGTGACCATCGTCACCCTAATATCTCCCTTCGAGGAGAGCCGGGAGAACGCCCGCAGGATAATAGGGAAGGATTTCATGGAGGTCTACGTGAAGGCCGACGTGAAGACCTGCATCCAGCGGGACCCGAAGCAGCTGTACAAAAAAGCGCTGGACGGGACGATAAAGTCCTTTACAGGTATAGATTCGGCTTATGAAGAGCCGAAGAACCCCGACCTCGTCATCGACACCGAGAGATGGCAGGAGGAGGAATGCGCCGAGTCGCTGTTCTCCGCCATCATGACGAGGCTAGGCAACGGAGAGAGCGTGCTATGAATTTCGTACTCTTCATCATCATAGGCTTCGTGGCCCAGCTCATCGACGGAACGATGGGCATGGCGTACGGCGTGAGCTGCAGGACGTTCCTAAAGAGCGTGGCGGGACTTCCCTCCGCGCTTGCGAGCGCTGTCGTCCACTGCAGCGAGATACCGACCACGCTGGCCTCCGGAATATCTCACTGGAGACTCAAGAACATATCCAAGGAGATACTCTGGAAGCTCCTCATACCCGGCGTCCTCGGCGGCGTCCTCGGCGCCTATTTCCTCTCGAACGTCGGAGACTATCTGGAGCCGTTCATCGACGTGTACCTCATAATCATGGGCATCGTGATCCTGACCCGCGCCTTCAAGAAGGCGCGATCCGCGCCCCGCAAGGTAGGACCGTACATCTATCCTCTCGGCTTCGCCGGGGGATTTCTGGACGCCACCGGCGGCGGAGGATGGGGCCCCGTCGTGACATCCACGATGATAGCCACCGGACACGACGTAAAGAAGACCATCGGGTCCGTCAACACGGCCGAGTTCATAGTCACCGTGGCTGAGACCACCGCTTTCGCGGCGCTGATGGTGGACTTCACCAGCTATCTGAAGATCATCCTGGGGCTCGTCATCGGCGGCGTCATAGCCTCGCCCATAGCCGCGATCCTCTGCAAGAAGATACCGGTAAAGCCCCTCATGTGCACAGTTGGCATACTCATCATCGGCCTGAACGTGTACAACCTTGTAAAGCTCATCATCGGAGCGTGATCATGACATAACGAAACGATCCGGAGACGCCGCCGTCTCCGGATCGTGTTTTATGCGCGGGTCAGGAGGATCATCTCCTGTATTCCTCCAGTTCCTTTTTGAAGGCTTCGGTCTTATCGTAGCCGCAGCCGAACATCTCCGGGCAGAAGCCCCTGTAGACGCACTCTCTCACCATGCACCGGGCGAGCTCGGGCTCGCACTCCGCGACCTTGTCCCGGACGAGCTGCCACGCCTGGCGGGTCTCGGGGCTCGCGCAGCTGCAGAGGCGCTTTCTGCTTATGGTGATGAGAGCCTGGGCGTTTGCCTCGCACTCGTGGGAGACGAGAGCGCCCTGTTCCAGGACCTGGCGGTCGATGCCCGTGCGGTCGGTCCGCTGGCTCTTGACGAAATGCTCTATGCCGATCTTATGACGCACGAAGTGGACGGACACCCAGTAGGGGAGGTCCTGCCATCTCCATGAAAAACGCAGCTTGCGTATTGGCGAATGCTCCGCGCGGATAAGCTTGAGCTTCCACTCGGAGTCGGGATAGGCGCCGGTGCTCCTGCCTATGGTGTTCATGGTGGCGTTCTTTATGTCCTGCCAGTTGTCCTCGTGCTTCAGCCATTCTATATACATAGGGGACCTCCGTTCAAAACGCTGTTCGTCTGTTACTATTCTAAACGCTCATGCTCGGGGGTGTCAACTCCACGGAGCGTGGGTTGTTAAAAGCCGGCCGTGATGTTAGGATAGCGGCATAAGGAGTTGTTTAATATGGACAGATACGTGACAGGCGGCATGATACGCAGCCTGAGAGAAAAGAGGAACATGACCCAGGAGGAGCTGGCCGCGAAGATATTCGTGAGCGGAAAGGCCGTCAGCAAATGGGAGACGGGACAGGGTTTTCCCGACATAACCCTCCTTGAGCCGCTGGCCGGGGCTCTGGGGATATCCGTGATCGAACTGATGTCCGGCGAGAACGTGCAGAACGCCAACAGATCGGCAAACATGCTGAAGACGAACTTCTACGTATGCCCGGTCTGCGGGAACGTCATACATTCCTGCGGCGGAGCGGTCATAAGCTGCTGCGGGCTGACACTGCCCGCGCTCCAGGCGGAGGAACCCGACGGGGAACACGTCCTGAGCATATCCGAAGTCGAGGATGAGTACTTCGTCAGGGCGGAGCACCCCATGACCAGGGAGCACTACATATCCTTCCTGGCCGCCGTATCCGACAGCAGCGTGGAGATAGTGAAGCTGTATCAGGAGTGGAACGCCGAGGCGAGGTTCAGACGGAGCTGCGTAAGCCGGATATACGCCTACTGCAACAGGCACGGCCTTTTCGTTACCGATCTGCGCAGATTGAAAAAGTGAATCCGTGACAAAGAAAGGCGGAGCGGTCCGGACCGGACTGCTCCGCCTTTATCAATTCATGCGGTATGCTCAGGCGTCTATATCCAGGCAGACGCGGTAAGCGGAATTCGTGGCTCCGCCTATGAGCCCGACCTTTTCGGCGTCGCCTATGACGTAGGTGACGGGAACGACGTCGGAGAGCTCTTCGATGAGCTTCGTGTTCGGCCTGAGACCGAAGGAGGTGATGACCGTGTCGGCCTCCAGGAGCTTCTCGCTGCCTCCGGGAAGCTGTACCAGAACGCCCTTGTCGGTTATCTCAAGGACGGAGGTGCCGCAGAGACGCTTGACTCCGCTCTCCTCGAGACGGCGGTTGAAGATGGCCTCGGTGAAGATGTTCACGTTCTTGCGGAGCTGCTCGAAGGTGAGCTGGTCGACTACGGTGACTTCCTTGCCCTCGTGGCCCAGTTCCATGGCGCACTCGCTGCCGGACATGCCGGCGCCGCATACGACGACCTTCTTGCCGATCTTGGCGGTCTTGCGGTCGGCGTCCACGACACTGATGACGTTCTTGCCCTTGATGCCCTTGATGGGCGGTACGAACTCTTCCGCGCCGATGGCTATGATGACGACGTCGGGAGCGACCTCGCGGATGAGGTCAGGGGTGACTTCGGTGTTGAGATGGATCTCGGCGCCGCATTCCATGGTCTTGCGCACGTCGTACTCATAGAAACGGCGGAAACCGTCCTTGAGCCACAGAGCGCTGGCTTCGGGGAGACGTCCGCCGAGGCGGTCGCTCTTCTCGTACAGACTGACCTTGTGTCCGCGGTCGGCAAGGATCTGGGCAGCCTGCATTCCGCCCGGGCCGCCGCCGATGATCATTATCTTCTTTATCTTTCTCGCGGGGATGTAGCGCGGATAGCGGTACTCCCAGCCCCAGCGCGGGTTTACTGCGCAGCCGCGCTTGTGGGCCTGCGAGCCGGGGGTGCCGACGTAGCGCAGGCAGTACAGGCAGCGCATGCAGGGGGTGATGTCCTCCTCCTGGCCCCGCTGGCCCTTGACCACCATGCGGTCGTCAGCTATGAGGCCCTTGGCCATGGCCACTATATCCGCCTTGCCGCTCTTGATGATCTCCTCGGCCTTTTCCAGAGTGGTGATGCCGCCAACGACGGAGACAGCCAGCTTGTCGCCCAGGGCTTCCTTGAAAGCGGCCGCGGCTTCAACGTTGCAGCACTCCTCGACGTAGTAGCCGGGCATGTTGTAGCTGAACGCGCAGTTGTCGGGCAGTATGAGGGTGCCGGTGGAGACGCACAGCATGTCGATGTACTTGGAGGCTTCCTTCAGGAACGCGATGCGCTCCTCGATGGGAGTGCCGCCGGGGATGCGCTCGTCCCCGACGACGCGCATCTCGATGGGGATCTTTCCCTGGGTCACGGAGTACATGGCCTCAAGGACCTCGAGGGGGAATCTCCAGCGGTTCTCGGGGGAGCCGCCGTATTCATCGGTGCGCTGGTTCCAGAGGGTGGAGAGGAAACCGGACAGCAGGTTGCCGTGAGCGAAGTGGGCCATGACCATGTCGAAGCCGGCTTTCATGCAGCGCTCGGCGGCCTTCATGTAATGCTCGACTACGATGTCCATTTCCTGGCGGGTGATCTCATGGTAGAGAGCGGGATTCTTGTGGTATTTGGGGATAACGGAGGGCACCCATGCCTCGATGCCGTTGAGAGCGGCCCACTGGCCCGCGTGGATGAGCTCGGCGGAGAGGTTGCAGCCGTATCTGTGGGCCTCGTCGGCAAGCAGCGCCATATCCGGGATGTCGAGGTCGTTCGTGGCGGACATGCAGCTGTAGAAGTCGCGTCCGTGCTCAAAGTCGATGGGGGTGGAGCCGATTGTCACAAGGCCGCAGCCCGTCTGGACCTGTCCGCTTACGAAATCCAGCATCTCCTGGCCGATGCGTCCGGACTGGACGTCGCAGTGGTTGGAGACGATCGGTGAGAACTGGATCCTGTTCTTCATCCGCATGGTGCCGACCTGTATCGGTTCGTAGACGTGCGGATACTTCGTGAATGACATGAGTATCTCTCCTTTTCGGTCGTAATTGATACGTTGTTGTCTGTATTTTCAACTATGATTTTACTTGTACGGGGCGCGGGTTGTCAATGATAACGCGAAAGACCATCACACGGATCTGCCCATTCTGTACGCCTCTTCCAGCGCCGGATGCTGCGGGTTCTCGCCGGGGGCGTCGACGCCGCCCATGAAGACGCTTCCGGCGAAGCGGGCCTTGTCAAAGCACTCGATCCATCCGCCCAGGCCCGTTATGGCCCGTTCGGGCACCTCCGGACCGTCGTCGGCCGCAGCGGACAGAAGGTAGATGTCCCGGAAGGCGTAATCGGATTTGTAGAGAGGGTTGGAGCGGTCCAGGAGCGTCTTCATCTGGCCGCTCATCTCATAATAGTAGATTGGAGTCGCGAAGACTATGACGTCCGCGTGCAGCATCTTCTGCCGGATGGGTTCGGTGTCGTCGCTGATGACGCAGCGAAGGGTCTTTACGCAGGTAAGGCAGCCGATGCAGAAGTTTATGGTCTTGCCGCGCAGGGATATCTGCTCAACGGTGTTCCCCGCGGAGAGAGCCCCCTCGGCGAAGGCTGTCGCAAGAGATTCGGAATTGCTGTTTTTTCGCGGACTCGTCGAGATAATAAGAACGTTTTTTCCCATGGTATCCTCCCGTGTGTTATTCTGTCCGTCCGCCGTTTCAGAGGACGGATATGAGAGCGTCTATCTCTTCGTCTGTCGTGTACCAGTCGGTGGCGAACCGCACCACGGTGTGCTCATCGTCGAACTTCTCCCAGAAGCCGTATTCCACCTTTTCAGCGATCTTTTCAAGCGCTTTGTTCTCCATCACGCAGAAGACCTGGTTGGTGGGGGAGTTGAAGCAGAGACGGTATCCCTTCTCCGTGAGAGCGCCTCGCAGCCTTTCCGCCGCCTTTATCGCGGTCTCGCCGATCCTGCCGTAGAGGCCGCCCCTGAAGAGCTCGTCGAACTGGAGCCCCAGGAGCCAGCCCTTCGCCAGCAGGGCGCCGTGCTGTTTTATCATGGTGAAGAAGCCGTCGACCGCCTTCGCGTCCGGTATGACCACGGCCTCGCCGAACAGCAGGCCGCACTTTGTTCCGCCTATGTAGAATACGTCGCATAGTTTGGCTATATCCGGCAGGGAGACGTCGTTTGACGGACATGCAAGGGCGTAGGCCAGGCGGGCCCCGTCGAGATAGAGAGGTATCTTATAATCGTCGCACACCTTCCGCAGGGCTACGATCTCGCTCTTCGAGTAAAGTGTTCCGGATTCCGTGGGCTGGGAGATATATACCATGCCGGGCATCACCATATGTTCGTGGTTCTCGTCGCCGTAGAAGTCCTGAAGGAAACCGCGGACCGTATCGGCCTGAAGCTTCCCGTCCACCTGGGGCAGCGCCAGTACCTTGTGGCCGCCTGCCTCTATGGCGCCGGCCTCGTGACCGCTGACGTGTCCCGTCACGGCCGCTATGACGCCCTGGTACGGCCGTAGGAAGGCGCCTATCACCACGGCGTTTGCCTGAGTGCCGCCCACGAGGAATTCCACCATCGCGTCCGGAGATCCGCAGACGCTGCGGATCCTGTCCCGGGCGGTTTCTGTTATCCCGTCGCGTCCGTATCCGGACACCTTTTCGAGATTCGATTCCTCCAGCCTGCGCAGGATGTCCGGGTGGGCGCCCCGCATGTAGTCGCTGGCGAAAGACAGCCGTTTTTCCTGTTTACTCATCGTCTCCTCCTGCCTTCGCCGGACCCTCTATCTCCTCGATGAGGCTCTCCGGCATGTAGCGGGGCCCGCGCACGGTGGTGACGCCGTGGTCCCGCAGGATATCTCTTCCTATCTGCCTTTCAAAAGTCTTCTCGGCCTTCAGGCGCATTACTTTCGTTATGCGGATGTGTCTGTCGGAATAGCTGTAGGGCATGTCCGTCTCCACGGCCCTGCATCTGTAGCGTATGCCGGAGACCGGAGCTCCGACGTAGATGTACAGCGTATCTCCGGGGACCACCTTCGAGGACTGCTTCCAGAGGAAGCACCCGTCTTCAGACTCCCGGATGGCTTTGTCGAGATCGAACAGCCTTGGGTTTGCCGGAATAAGCCAGCTGACTTTGCGGTTCCGCCGCTTCCTGTCGGCCGTGAGCTCGAAGCTTAAGTCTACGAGGGGACAGATCTCATCTATCGGGACCGTGCCGTCCAGGAGGACGGTCACCCAGTTCTCCCTGTGCATGTGGTAGGCGGGGAAGATGCCCTCCCTCATCCTCAGCGCGCCGGACAGCATCGGCCCGCATTTGAGGTTCACCACGTCCGTCCGGACCGCACCCTTCAGGCCCAGCTTCTCCCGGGACACTTCCATGAAGATGGCGAACCACTTGCGGTTGTCCCTGTGACGCAGGACTGGGGTGTCTGGATCCGTCGCGAAGGGGCAGTCCGGCTCCACGTCGTAGGTCTTTTTCACGTATTCGAATATCTGTTTTCTCAGAGAGTCCATATCCGGATATCTGCCTTTCTCATCGATATGCCTCCGATACTGTATATTACCATACGTTCAGGCTCTCTGCATAGTGCATCGGGAGGTTTTCGCCGGTATTTGCTACCCGTCCGCTTTGTGATATAATAAATTTTACAGCATACAAAAGACCACTTTGACAGATATCGGGGTGTTCATATGAAATCATCGAGAAGGGAACTAGCCTACGCCGAACAGAACTTCAACGAGGTCCATCATACGACCCTCAATCCCGAAGGACCCGGCGTGGTGCGGATACATCTGGTGCCGCCCCTCGTCACGGACGGGGAGATAGGCGCCAGCGTGGCGATCCTGAACGGACAGGACGTCATACCGGTCAACACTTCGTGGAGCATCCTGCTCACGGAGTTCATACGCTCGGTGAACGAATACGCCGGGAGGCCGATCACCGACGAGGAGGCCGCAGACATAGTCGAGTCCGCGTGCTCGAGCGTAAAGAAGGTATATCCCTTCACCAGGAAGAAACGCCTGAGAAGGGACATCTACACGATCATGGAGACGTTCCGCCAGGTGGCTGCGGGAGAGACGCCGGACGTCCCGATCGGATATCTGAAGCTCCGGGATTACGCGCCCAAGATGCGCGCGCCCCACAGGATGGACCTGCTGGTCAGCGCCATGACGTCGGGCGGATGCTGGAACTGCAACCAGAGATGCATACACTGCTACGCCGCGGGACAGGAGCAGGCGGAGGAGCGGGAGCTCTCCACGGAGGAGTGGAAGGTGATAATCGACAGGTGCCGCGAGGCCGGGATCCCCCAGGTCACTTTCACGGGCGGCGAGCCCACGATGCGGAGCGATCTGTTCGAGCTCATCGACCACGCCAAATGGTTCATCACCCGCCTCAATACGAACGGCGTGCTCCTTACGCCGGAATACTGCAGGAAGCTGCGGGAGGCATCCCTCGACAGCGCCCAGATAACCTTCTATTCGGCGGACGAGGAGATACACAACACCCTCGTCGGGGCGCCCCGGTTCAGAGACACCGTCGCCGGCATAGAGAACGCCATCGCGGCCGGCATAAACATAAGCGTCAACACGCCTCTCTGCACACTCAACAGAGACTATGTGAAGACCCTCGAATTCCTCAAGGGGAAGGGCGTCATCTACGTTACGTGCTCCGGCCTCATAACCACAGGCAACGCGGCCACCGAGCAGTCCCAGAACCTGCAGCTGACCCACGACGAGATACGCGACGTCCTGCGGGACGCGGTGGAGTACTGCTTCGCAAACGGCATGGAGATAAGCTTCACGTCGCCCGGCTGGGTCAGCGACGAGTACTGTCAGGAGCTGGGCATAGTCACTCCCAACTGCGGCGCGTGCCTCAGCAACATGGCCGTAACGCCGGGAGGAAACGTCGTGCCCTGCCAGAGCTGGCTGTCGGACGGAGTCCTGGGCAGCATGCTCACAGACGACTGGAAGGATATATGGAACGGGCAGCGCTGCCGGGAGATACGCGAAGTCTCCTCGCAGATGCGCTGCGAGTGTCCGCTGCGGATCGCCCGCACGGGCGCGGCGAACAGCGCGGACTGACCCGGGGGAGGTGGGTATGATGAAAAAACGATTTATAATACTTGCTCTTTCCATCGCTCTGCTTATAGCCTTCGCCCCTGCTCTGTCTGTGGACGCCCAGGCGAAGGATCTGGATGAGATACTGAACTATGAGATAACCGCCGAGGTGAACGAGGACGCCACGGTCACGCTGGTGTATCACATAGACTGGCTGGTGCTGGATTCCACATCCGAAGGACCTCTGGCATGGGTGCAGATCGGCATACCAAACAGCCACTGCCTGTCGTGCCGCGGCCTCAGCAGCGTAGCTGATTTCGTGTCGGCCCCCTATAACGGGAGCTATGCCAGGATCGATCTGGACCGGGAGTACGAAGCCGGCGAGACGGCGGTCATAGAGTTCGAGATCGTTCAGGACTATATGTACCAGGTGGACATGCTGGCGGAGGGCGAGACGTCCTATGTCTTCACTCCGGGCTGGTTCGATGATATAGACGTCGACAACTTCACCCTGAGATGGAAGGCCGACAAGGTCTCGAGCCAGACGCCCGAGTGCATCGTCGAGGACAGCTACCTCACGTGGAACAGGCCTCTCGGCAGAGGCGAGCGCTTCACGGTCACCCTGACTTATCCCAACGACGCCTACGCATTCGATCTCAGCAAGTCCATAGACCTCGGCGGCGACGATTACGATTATGATTATGACTATGACTATGACGATTACGGCGGCTACGGCAACGACATCGGCTCAGCTGTAGGCGGCGTGTTCGGATTCGTATTCATCTTTATAATTATCACAACATTACTCACGGGTTCCAAGCTCTTCAGCAGGAGCGCGAACTTCTCAGGGGAATCCGGAAAGAAGATCACCCGCACCAAAGTCGAATACTATCCGGTATGCCAGGGCTGCGGCAGCCCGCGTCCCGACGGCGCGAACAACTGCTCCTACTGCGGACGCAGCTTCATAAAGAGCGAGGAGATCATCGAGGAGAAGGACATCCCGAAGGAGGAAAAAGAGCTCCGCAGACAGACCAGCGACGGCCTGTACAGGTATTCCACCGTTCCGAATACATTCATGCGCGTCCATGTGGTGAACGTGCCCGTGGTGAGGTCCTCCGGGTCCGCGTTCCGCGGAGGCTCGTCTTCCCGCGGCGGCGGGCACTCGTCCTGCGCCCACAGTTCGTGCGCCTGCGCCTGTGCGTGCGCCTGCGCCTGCGCCGGAGGCGGCAGAGCCGGATGCACAGCCAAGGATTTCTACAACACCGGCCTGAAGCTGAAGCAGCTCGAGAAGAAGTGTATCAGGCACGGCCGCGGATAAATTGCAGGTCATCAGAAAAAATGAAGCGGGGAGCAGTCTGAACTGCTCCCCGCTGCCGCATCCGGAGAGATCATTGCCAAACTGTATCACCGATGAATAAAACGAACCGTCTGACGTAAGAAATCAGGCGGTTTTCTGTTTGTTAACGGAAAATTTACGTATTGAAGGGTACCAAAGCGGTATTGAAATGTCCGTAGTAGAGTGGAGGGGGTATTCTTCTCCGATACATTCTGATATGAAGGTGATATTATGCCGTGTCCGTATTTCGAGATTAAGAAGTTAACAAGAAAACTGAAGTCGCATGTCGTAGACCGCGCCGCATATCTGGCAGGCGAACGTCTTCGTGAAGAGCTTACCAATGAAACGAAAAACCACACCGACAAGGATGATGTCATCTGCTCCGAAATCCTGCTGCCGGATAACGCGCCCCGGGAATATGCCGACCGCGGTACTCTCTGGAACGCCGTCGACGCGGTCGAGAGCAGAAAGAACGCGAAGATCGCGAGGGAAGTGATTATGGCCGTGCCAAAAGAACTGACGATGGAAGATAACATAAAGATGGTAAGGGAGTACTGCATGGAGCAGTTCGTATCACGGGGGATGATCGCGGATATTTCCTTTCACGATCCCAAACACGATTATCATAATCCGCACGCGCACGTCCTGCTGACGGTGAGAGCGCTGGACGAGAACGGCCAATGGATGCTGAAGCGCCATCTCGAGTACGAGCGTGATGAAGAGGGCAATAAAATAAGGACCGATGACGGGAAGTGGAAAGTCAGGATCATTCGTCTGGACTGGGATGAACGTGACCTTTTCGAGAAACTGAGACAGGCCTGGGAAGACATCCAGAACGCGTTTCTGGAAGCGGCGGGCCGCCCCGAACGCGTCAGCATGAAGTCGTATAAGGAACAGGGGATCGACAGAATACCGCAGATCCATATGACCCCTGCCGTGGTGGCCATGGAGAGAAAGGGTATCAGGACCAGGATCGGGCAGCGGAACGAATTGATAAAGAAACTGAATGCGCAGAAAGAAGCTGAAGAGCGGGCCGCGGCCGGCAAAGGAGAACCGGCGAAAGAAACGGCGCTCATCGAACGTCTTTTACAGCGATTCAGTGAGCGGCAGAAGGAAACGGGAAGCAGTGTTTTCCTCTTTCGTCGGGAAGGGGTCAGCGACTCTCAGCGGTTCGAAGAGATCATGGACTATATGAGAGCCAACGGGATCTGCTCATTGGAAGACATCGACAGCAGGCATACAAGGGCTGATTCCGAGCGGAGGCGGGCCAGAGAACAGGTGACGGCTGTGAAAAACCGTTTGAAAACAGTAAACAGACTGTTGGAAGCGGGCAGAAGGAGAGCAAAGTCCAAACCTGTCCATGATGAGTATCTGAGAATCCGCAGCAAAAAACGAAGAGAGAAGTTTGCAGAGGAACACCGGTCTGAGCTGGACGATTGGGAGCAGGCGGACAGTTTCATAAAAAAGACGCTTCAGCACCGGCCGTTCGACGCCAAAGCGCTGCGGTCCGAACTTGCCTCGCTGAACGAGCGTCTCGACAAGCTGAACAAGGCGTCGAACAATGCTGACAAGGAGTTCCGGATACTGCGGGATATGCGTGACCTGGTGCAGGTCCTCATGCCTGAAGGCGAGCACGAGATCAGGAGATTCATATCAGGCGTGAAGGGCTGGCATGTGACTCTCGAAGAGTGGGTTGCGGTAGCAATGCCGGTATTACCGGAAGTGCCTGACGGCGTTGAGATACAGCAGTTCGTCAAACCGCAAAGAACAGAGACAGACATGGAACTTTAACAGAAAAGCACCTGCAGTGAAAAAACCGACCTCCATTCGTTAGATTCTTGGTCTAACTTTTGGGGGTCGGTTCACCTTCCGGAAACAGCAGGTGCTTTTGATTCAGGTGGCGGTTATCTATGGGAGCCTGGCTGGACAGACTGAACGCCGGAGAGCATCAGTCGCCGACAGGCATGATCAGGGCGGCTATAAGATAGACGAGCAGACCGAATCCGTAGACCAGGACGCTTACTGCCCAGATGATCCGGATGATCGTGGGATCGACGTCGAAATACTTTCCAAGGCCGCCGCATACTCCGAAGATCTTCTTGTCGCTGAGGGATCGCGTAAGACGTTTCTTTTCCATGGATAATCCTCCGCATTAATGAAGTCGTAAAGCGTTTTATTCTGACAGACGCAGTATAGCATACAGGCAAAAAAGGTAAAGAGGAGCTCGCATGAATTTACCGAAAATTCAAAAATACGATAAGAGGGCTGCTCTGAGGCAGCCCTCTTACTGAATTTTCAGTCTGTCTTATAAGTAATTGTTCAGTGGCCGCTGTCAAAAGGACTTCGCTTCTGATCATTCGATGGTGAGGATGTCGGAGAAACCCGTGACCTCGAAGATCTCCATGATCTGATCTTTCACGTTCGTAAGTTTCATTTTACCCTGTTTGTTCATGATCTTCTGCGCTGAGAGCAGGACTCTCAGCCCGGCGGAGGAAATGTACTCCAGTCCGGCAAAATCAAGATTGAGCTCGGTTACCCCGTCAAGGGAAGCGCGAAGGGCGGCGTCCAGTTCGGGAGCCGTGGTCGTATCCAGCCGGCCTTCCAGCGCAAGATTCAGTTCGTTTCCGTTTTTGTTCTGATTGATTTTCACAGCATTTGCCTCCCAGAAGTCAGTGTTTCACTTTATACATGTCAATCTGTCTGTACTTTTTCGGAGAGCAGTTCCCGACCGGAACCTTCTTCGAGCATGCCGAAGAAGAACTTCTCCTTATTTGGTGCGTCGATGATCCTTACAGGCTTCACCTGGTTGGGCGAAGCGCCTTTGTATATCTTGAATTCTCTCCAGAGAGCGTGGGTCTCCTGCTGCTGAAGCAGCACCATTGGATGGCCGATGCTCCTGTCGTCGCGGCAGACGGAGTATTCGACGTTCGCGTGGCGGAGCTTTTCCTCGAACACCCGGGCGTACTCGCCGAGCCTGTCCACGGGCAGGGGCTGGTCGGGTTCGACAAGCAGCACGTATCTCGCGGGGTCGACGTCGTAATCGATATACAGGCAGTAGTCGTCGATCTGACATCCGATGGCCTTCGAGAACTCTGTGACCGCGTGGCTCAGATGTTCCTCGGTCGTCTTCTCGGCTGCCAGGTTGACCATCTGGCTGATGCGGTAGGCGAAGGTTATCTGGGGCGTAGTATTATGGTAGCCCAGAACGCGGACGACGTCTTTAATACGGTAGCGGTAGAAGCCGGAGAGGTTCGTGATGATGATCTCGTATTCCTTTCCGACTTCCAGTTTGTCCAGCGTCAGGGGGTGGGCCTCGTCTCCCGAGCCGTCGGTCGGAAGGAATTCGAAGAAACAGCTGTCGGTCAGAAGATCGTATTTCGGATCGTTCATCGCGCTGGCGGAGGCGAAGATGCCCTCGGACGCGGCGTAGACGGAATAATCGATCGGGATGTCGCCGATGAACTGCTTTACCTTCTCGGTATAGACGGCGAAACCGCCGGTGCCGATCGCGCAGACATAGGACAGTTTCGGCCAGAGCCGCGGGACGATGGGAGTGTCGAAGCCATCCTCGAAGACTTTGCGGAGCTCGGCTGCGCGCTCCGGCCTCTTTTTCAGATAGGGGAGGATCGGCTTGAGATATTCGTCGCCTTTTACCATATCCGGATTCACGGTGCCGTTCTCTATGTCGTCTACGATCATCTCCCAGTTGTTCTTCATGAAGTTCATCATGTCCGAGATGTTCGTCATGAAGGAGGAGACCATGTAGCTCATGTCCCGGTCCTCGAGAGCAAAGCGGACGCGCATGTACTGCATGTTCATTCCGCCGGTCGGGAAGATCACGGGGATGGGAGAGGTCAGGAAATACGGCATGACGTTCTTGAACTTCTTTATCGCGGAACCGGAAACGGAGCCTTTCGGCGTGCCGTCCTCCATCGTTCCGGATTCCACCTCCATGGCGTTGAGGCCGCGGCCCACCGGGATGGATCTGTGATACTTCTCTTTATAGTATCTGTCCGCCAGCGCGAACATACGGATTCCGGAGTAGTCCTGATATACCTTCATGGCGCGGTCCGTCAGCGGGATGCGTTTCTGCACGCCGATGCTTCCGGAGGTCTCCGCGTACTGTATGACCGGGTAGGCTGTGATCAGGTCCTTCTCGCCGTTTTTCACCATGCGGTCGATGTAGGGCGCATAGTCGTCGAACGTCGTGAAGGGAACCTTCTCCTGGAATTCCCGGACGGAATGGATGTCCGCAAAGCCGTATTTCTTTCCGTATTCAGTATTGCTGTTGTCGCGCAGGAGCTCCATCAGCAGCTTTTCGTTCGACGCCATGGCGTCCCTGCTGTGCTCGTCGATCCTGCGTAGCGCCGAATTGCCCTTCATGACCATGCCTCTCAGCATGGCCCACGTGATGATGCCGCTCGCTTTCATAAAGGTCCCCCATTATTATTTATGTACGGCGTTCTCAGCCGTGATACTCCAGACAGAGCATGGTCAGATCGTCGAACTGCTCCGCGTCTTTGACGAAGGCGTCGACCGCCGCGCGGACGTTCTTGAGGATCTGCTCCGGAGCAGCCTCAGGATCGGTGTTCAGCGCTGCGACCATACGGTCGGCGCCGAACATGTTGTTGTCCGCGTCCGTCGCTTCCGGAACGCCGTCAGTGTAGAGGAAGAGCTTGGAGCCCGGCTCCATCTGCAGCTCGTACTCCCTGTATCTGACGCCTTCCATACCGCCGATGACGAGTCCGTGCTTGTCTTTGACAAGTTCGAACCCGCCGCCCGGCTTTCTGAGCACGGGGTACTCGTGCCCGGCGTTCGCCGCCGTGAGTTTTCCGGTGGATATCTCGAGGATGCCGAGCCAGACCGTGACGAACATCTCGGCCTGGTTGTTCGAGCAGATGGCCTCGTTCGTTTTCGTAAGTATCTCCGCTGCGGACTGTCCCATGTTCCCGTAGCTCTGCAGGATGACCTTGGAGACCATCATGAACAGCGCCGCGGGCACGCCCTTTCCGCTGACGTCCGCCATCACCAGACAGAGGTGATCGTCGTCGACGAGGAAGAAATCGTAAAAGTCGCCGCCGACCTCCTTGGCGGGATCCATGGAGGCGTAGAGATCGAACTCTTTCCTGTCGGGGAAGGGCGGGAACAGATGCGGGAGCATGCTGCTCTGTATCTTGTTCGCCATGGTGAGTTCGTTTTCGATGCGCTCGCGCTCTTTCTCCTCACGGTGCTTTTCCTCCAGAGCGCGCATCTTACGGCGCACGTAGGAGCGGACCAGCAGGGCGATGATCAGGGCGGCGGCAAGCCCCGCGAGGATGTGCACCCACGCAAGTTCGTAGAACGCCTTTTCCTTGACGATGGGGACCGAGAGGGTCTTGCTCTCCTGGCCCAGAGCGTCTTTAAGTTCCATCACGAACCGGTAGGAGCCGCCGGGCAGGTTGGTATAGGACACGGGCCCCAGCTCGCTGCGGCTCACCGTCGCCGCCTCGCGGTCGAAACCATCCAGATAATAGGATACCTGCGGATCGGTGAGCGAGTAACTGTATACATGGCCGTGGATAGTGAGTTTACGGACGTTTGAGGGAATAGTGAATCCGCCCGTCTCGTCGGGATAGATCCGAACGTCGTCCGCGTCGACGTACGGGACTGACTGCCTTATATCGCCGACTTTCTCCGGATCCTCCTCGATATTGACCTTCGCCACGCCTGAGCTTCCCGCGATGTAGAGATCGCCGTCATCAGTCAGCGCGCTGTATGAGTTGCTGGTCGCGATGCACGGCAGGCCGTTGGCCATGCCGTAGTGCAGGGGGCTCATCCTGCCGTTTTCGATGAGTTCGTCGGCAGGAAGCACGTAGATGCCGTCGCCGCTGAGGATCCACATGTCGCCGCGGCTGTTCTCATACATGTCGAAGTTGTTGGAGAACGGGAAGTTGCTCACCGTGGTCACGCGGTAATCCGAGGTCATATAAGCGAGAGAATTGCTGGTCACGAGCCAGTAGAGATCCCGCGCCTCGTCGTATTTTATGCGCATTATGATGCCGGAACTGAGCCCGTCGTTTTTCCCGACGCAGCGGACTCCGTCCTTGTTTATCACGTAGATGCCGCCGCCGTTGGAGCCCAGGACGATGTCGCCGTTCGGCGCCGATACCACCGAGAGGCTCTCCGGATTGGCTATGCCGTCGCCGGTGCCGTAGGCTGCCGTGACGCGGTCGCCCTCGATGACGTTGACGCCGCCGGTGCAGGCGATGAGCATCGCGCCGTCCGGCGTCTCGCAGGCGATGCGGACATGCTCGGACAAAAGGCCGTCGGCCGCGGTGAAGGCCGTTATCTCTCCGCGGTCATACCGCAGCAGGCCGTGGGCCTGCCAGGTGGAGATCCACAGCCGTCCCTGACTGTCGGAGACGATGGAGCGGATGCGGCATCCGTTAAGGAGTTCCAGCAGGTCGTCAGCGCCCAGATCCTCACCGGACGCGGTCTTTGCCGAGGTCAGGGGGACGGAGGACACTGGCCCGTTCCCGTCGAGGATCATAAGCCCCGTGTCAGTTGCGACATACAGCTCGCCGTTATACA
>JAFZSD010000050.1 GCA_017619535.1 Oscillospiraceae bacterium
GCTGGGAAGTGAAGACTTCTCTGTAGATATCGCTGGTCTCGAGAAGCTGTTCATGCGTGCCGACGGCTGATATACGTCCGTCGTCCATGACGATTATCTTGTCCGCGTCCTGAACAGAAGCGACGCGCTGAGCGATTATGATCTTCGTAGTAGCCGGTATGTACTCGCGGAACGCCGCCCGGATCATCGCGTCGGTCGCGGTGTCGACGGCGCTGGTGGAGTCGTCGAGTATGAGGATCTTGGGCTTTTTGAGCAGAGCGCGGGCTATGCATATCCTCTGCTTCTGTCCGCCGGATACGTTCGTTCCCCCGCGCTCGATGAGTGTGTCGTAACCGTCGGGCATCTCGGAGATGAATGAGTCCGCCTGCGCCATGCGGCAGGCCTCGACCAGTTCCTCGTCAGTGGCGTTCTCGTTGCCCCAGCGAAGATTTTCCTTTATCGTTCCGGAGAACAGTTCGTTCTTCTGGAGCACCATGGCGACCGCGTCGCGGAGCGTCTTTATGTCGTAATCCTTAACGTCGACTCCGCCCACCGACACTGTGCCGCTCGTGGCGTCGTAGAGGCGCGGGATCAGCTGTACCAGCGTCGACTTCGACGTGCCGGTACCGCCGAGGATACCGACCGTCTCGCCGGACCGTATGTCGAGATCGACGTCGAGAAGGCACAGCTTGTTTATATCTCCCGAATAGCTGAAGTTGACTCCGCTGAAGTTCACGCTGCCGTCCCTGACTTCAGTCACCGGCTCCTCGGGGTTTCTGAGCGCGCTCTCCTCGCTGAGGACTTCGGTGATCCTTTTTGCCGAAGCCTGGGATATCGTGAGCATCACGAACACCATTGAGAACATCATAAGGCTCATGAGGATCATCATCGCGTAGCTGATCATACCGGTCAGATCGCCGGTGGTCATCTCTCCCCGGACGATGAGCTTCGCTCCGAACCACGACATGAGTATCATGCATGCGTACACGGACAGCTGCATGAGCGGGCCGTTGAAGGTGATGTACTTTTCAGCCTTCGTGAAGAGCTTGTATATGAGCGCCGAAACGCCTGTGAACTTCTCTATCTCATGCTCTTCCCTGACGAACGCCTTGACGACCCGTATGCCGTTCAGGTTCTCCTGTACGACGTTGTTGAGGCTGTCGTAGGTATCGAATACCTTTTCAAATACGGGATGGGCCTTCCGCACTATCAGGTACAGTCCGCCGCCCAGGAACGGAATGACAGCCAGGAATATGAGCGACAGTTTCGCGTTCACGAAGAAAGCCATGATAAGCGAACAGATGAGGGATACGGGACTGCGCGCCGCGACGACCAGCGCCATCGTCAGCGCCATCTGCACGTTCGCTACATCCGTCGTCATCCTCGTGACTAGGCTCGCCGTCGAAAACTTGTCTATGCTCGTGAAAGAGAACGTCTGCACCTTGTAGAACAGGTCGTGGCGGAGGTTCCTCGTATAGCCGGTCGCAGCCTTGGCGGAGGTCCGCCCGACAAGTATCCCGAAGCCCAGCGTCAGCAGGGCGCAGACGAGAAGGATGATGCCCATCCTCCAGATATACGGCATGTTGGCTTTTTCGATACCATTGTCTATGAGGCTGGCCATAAAAAGCGGCATCGCCACTTCCATCAGCACCTCAAACGTAACGAGTATCGGCGTCAGGATCATCTGACGCTTGTATTCACGTACGCTTTTTGCCAGTGTCTTGATCATTGGTCTGTTGTTTTGCCTCCTGCCTCTTGTCTTATAAGCGCGGATCTACGAGCTGAAATCAGTCGAGGGGTCTTTCCGTGAACGCGCCGTTCTCCCACATGAGGACGGTGCGGTATCCCGCCTGTTTCAGAAGCTCCGCAGCGTCGTCCAGCCCTGTCAGCAGATGCCGTCTGTCGTGGCAATCCGAGGTAAGTGTCACCTTGGTCCCGCGCTCATGGAGCCGCTTCAGCATGAAGAGCGGCGGGTACGGAACGCTGCGGTTCCCCCGCGCGATCGCGCCGGTGTTCACCTCGAACACCACTCCTGTATCCGCACAGGCGTCCAGCGCCGCCAGCGCCGTGTCCCTGTAACGTCTGGAGCCCTCGTCGAAGAATCTGCCGTCTCCGTTGTTCTTGCTGATGAGATCGAAGTGGCCCAGGATGTCCGGCCTCTGCCTCTCCGCGATGTCGACGACATTCTGGAAATAGTCGGCGACGAGCGCATAAACGTCGCCTCCGAACAGCTCGTCGCGGGCGCGGGCGAATTCGGAGTCGTATCCGTCGATGTCTATATGTTCGCCCGTTTCCCTGTCGAGTACGTAATGGCACGACCCGATGATGTAATCGTAGGATGAGCGTTCCTTCAGAGGGGCGAAATACTCCTGCTCGGCGCCGCACCAGACGCGGATCCGGCCGGCGTACTTCTCACGGAGATCCGCCATCGCCTTCAGATACGACTCCTCGCTTTCCACCGAGTACGGAAGGTCGAAGGGCGTGTACCCGTGGCAGGACATGCCGAAATCGGTGAATCCGCACCCGATCGCCGCTTCCACCATCTCTTCCGGCGTGCTCAGACCGTCGCACAGAGTACAGTGGTTATGGAGCGTGGAGATTATCTTCATTGCATGGTCTCCTGCTTAACCTTATGGTCTATGATGTGGCGCGACTCCAGTTCGGCGAGGATATCCTCGGGAGTTATGCCCATGTCCACCATCAGCACCATGACGTGATAGCAAAGGTCGGATATCTCGAATACCGTCTCCGGCTTTTCGTTCTTCATGGCCGCGATCACCACTTCAGTCGATTCCTCGCCGACCTTTTTGAGTATCTTCTCCCTGCCCTTCTCGAACAGGTAGGTGGTGTAGCTCTTTTCCGGCCGCAGCTCGTTGCGTTCTTTAAGAAGACCGTAGAGCGTCTCCAGGGTGAAGCGCCTCGCGTCCTCATCCTGATAGATGAGGTTGAAAAAGCAGGATTCTGATCCTGTATGGCATGCGGGTCCGTCCTTGATGACCTCTACCACGAGGGCGTCGCCGTCACAGTCAGCCGTGACCGATACGACATGCTGGTAGTTGCCGCTGGTCTCGCCCTTGCGCCAGAGCTCCTGCCTGCTCCTGGAGAAGAAGCATGTCTTCTTTTCATTCAGAGTTATCTCCAAGCTCTCGCGGTTCATATATGCGACCGTCAGCACCTGTTTCGTATAAAAGTCCTGTACGACTGCGGGGATGAGCCCCTTCTCGTCAAATTTCAGCGTGTTTATATCCATGGGATTTTACCTCCGGTCCTCTCTTCATTGCTCTCCGGCCGCGGCGATGACGTCTGTCAGCGAAAGGGCTCCCGTATAGAGCGCCTTTCCGACGATGACCGCGGATACGCCCATATCGCGGAGCTCATCTATCTCGCTCAGCGAAGTCACCCCGCCCGAGGCGACGATATCCAGCCCCTCTATGCGGGAGAGTTCCCTGTAAACGTCGAGGTTCGTGCCGCTCATGGCCCCGTCCCGGGAGATGTCGGTATATATGACTGTTTTTCCTCCGGCGTCACGCACGCGGCGGCAGAGGTCGAATCCGGATATCTCCGTTACGTCCAGCCAGCCGTTTATTGCAACGAGGCCGTCTTTGGCATCGATGCCCACTGCGATGCGCTCGCCGTATCTGCCGAGCATGTCGCACAGGAACGGGAAATCGTTCACGGCTGCCGTGCCCAGAATGACGCGTCCCACGCCTGCGGCAAGGTAGCGCTCGATCCTCGCCTCGTCGCGTATGCCGCCGCCGACCTCGACGAACATCCCGGTCGCGCGGCTCACGCCGCTGATGACGTCAAAGTTCGACAGCCCGCCGTCCTTTGCGCCGTCAAGGTCGACGACGTGCAGGTATCTCGCGCCGCAGCGCTCGAATCCACGGGCAGCCTCCTCCGGAGCGATCTCGTAGCGCTCGACTTTGTCGTATTCGCCCCGAAGCAGACGCACTACGCGTCCGCCGATTATATCTATCGCCGGGAAGACCTTCATACTATCGTTCCTTTTGTGGACGGTATCTCGTCTTCGAATCCGGCGTCCAGTGCAACGGCACGGCGCAGCGCGCGGGCCAGCGCCTTGAAGGCGGCCTCGATGATGTGGTGGCTGTCGTCGCCCGCAAACTGGCGGAGGTGTATCGACGCTCCGAGAGTCCTTGCGAAAGCCATCATGAACTCTTTGATAAGTGCCGTATCGAACTCCCCGACTTTTTCGGTCGGGATCTGCAGATCGTAACCGACGTACGGCCTGCCGCTGATATCCACGGCCGCCAGGACGAGGGCCTCGTCCATGGGCAGGATAATGCTGCCGTAGCGGATGATACCGCGTCTGTCTCCCAGCGCGTCGCTGAAAGCGCGGCCCAGCACTATGGCGATATCTTCCGTCGTATGATGCGCGTCGACGTGCAGGTCGCCGCGGCATTTGATGTCCAGATCGAATCTTCCGTGACGGGCGAACAGCTCCAGCATGTGGTCGAGAAAACCGCAGCCCGTGTCGATGTTCGACCCGCCGCGACCGTCAAGATTCAGCGCGAGCGTGATCTGTGTCTCGGAGGTGTTCCGCGTTATCGCAGTCGTTCTCATCTGATTGATCCTCCCATTCCAATGATCTCTTCGGTGGCGCGTACCAGCGTCTCCATCTGCTTTTTGGTCCCTATCGTAATGCGCACGTAGTCGCGTATGCGGTCCTTGTCAAAATACCTGACGAGTATGCCGCGGTCGCGCAGCGCCTCGTAATACCGTCTCCCGCCGAGTTCCGGATTTCCGGCGAAGACGAAGTTCGTTTTGCTCTCCGGCACATGGAAGCCGAGCCTTCGCAGCGAATCCGCCGTGTACTCCCGGTTCTCTATGATCTCCGCGCGGCATCTGTCGAAATACTCCGTGTCGCGCATGGTCTGCTCCCCCGCAATGAGAGCGATCCTGTTCGCGCTGTACGGGTTGAAGCTGAACTTCATGGTCTTGACGTCCGCAATGAGCTCGCTGCTTCCGACCGCGAAGGCGAGCCTCGCGCCGGCAAGCTGGCGTGATTTCGAAAACGTCCTCACGACGAGAAGGTTCTCGTATTCGCCGAGAAGCGCAGCCGCGCTTTCCGCGCCGAAATCGACGTAGGCCTCGTCCACCACGACGAGTCTGTCAGGATCCTGACTCAGAAGCTCTCGCACGCCGTCCAGGGGCAGAAATATCCCCGTAGGCGCGTTCGGGTTCGCGAGAAACACCGTTTCCTTCAGCCCCGCATAGTCCTTCGGGTCGACTGTGAAGTCTTCCTTGAGCGGTATGACTGTGCTCTTCGCACCGAACATCTCGCAGAAAACGGGATAAAAGCCGTAGGTTATATCCGGGAAAGCCGCTCCGTCCGGACACAGGCCGTGGAAGCAGAAGGCGAGCAGTTCGTCGCTGCCGTTGCCGGTTGCGACCTGATCTGCGGAAACGTTCAGAGCCTCCGCTATCGCGGCCGTAAGACCAGTGCACTCGGGGTCCGGGTACAGGCGGAGATCCTTTACCGCCTCCTCGGTCACCGCCGCGACCGCTTTCGGCGACGGCGGGAACGGGCTCTCGTTGGTATTCAGTTTTATGAGATCTTCGATGCCCTTCGGCTGTTCGCCCGGAACGTACGGCGTAAGTCCCGCGAGCTTCTTATCCAGAAATCTGCTCATTCTTTACCCTCGAATCTTATCTCGACGCTTCGCGCGTGGGCTTCGAGCCCCTCGCTCCGCGCAAGCGCCGCTATTCCGCCGGAAGCAGCGCGGAGCGCCTCTTCCGTGTAGCAGATGTAGCTGCTGCGTTTGATGAACTCGTCGACTGAGAGCGGGCTTGAAAAGCGCGCTGTACCCATCGTAGGGAGCGTGTGGTTCGGGCCTGCCCAGTAGTCGCCGAGGGCTTCCGGCGTATACGCGCCGAGAAAAACGCTGCCAGCATTCCTAACGGAACCGAGGTATCTGAACGGTTCCTCCACACAGAGCTCCAGATGCTCGGGAGCGATCTCATTCGCGATCTCCACCGCAGTCTCCACGTCGGGGACCACGATTATCTTTCCGTTCGCATCTACGGACTCTCTGGCGATCCCTGCGCGCGGGAGCAGCGGTATCTGCCGCTCCAGCTCCGCGCTGACGGCCTCTGCCAGAGCCGCGTCCGTGCACACCAGCACGGCGGAGGCGAGCCTGTCGTGCTCTGCCTGGCTCAGCATGTCCGCCGCGACGTTTTTCGGATCGGCGCTTCCGTCAGCGACCACCAGTATCTCGCTGGGGCCGGCGATCATGTCAATATCCACAAGGCCGAACACCTTTTTCTTCGCCGTGGCGACGAAGATGTTTCCGGGGCCCACGATCTTGTCGACGCGTTTTACGGTCTCAGTGCCGTAAGCCAGCGCGGCTATCGCCTGCGCGCCTCCGACTGTGTATATCTCGGTGACTCCGGCTATACGGGCCGCCGCAAGTATCGCCGGGGCGATCTTTCCGTCTTTTCCCGGCGGAGTCACCATCACGATGCGTCCGACGCCGGCAATATGTGCTGGTATCGCGCTCATGAGCACCGTCGAGGGATAGCTCGCCGTTCCTCCGGGTATGTAGAGGCCGGCGCTCGCGAGCGGGAGCACCCGCTGTCCCAGCACCGCGCCGCCGCGGCTGAATTCGAAACCTTCGCGGAGCTGCTTCGAATGGAACTCGCGGATATTGGCCGCCGCCAGGCTCAGCGCGGCCGTGATCTCATCCGGGCAGGACGAGAAAGCTTCTTCGATCTCCTCTTCGGTCACCCGGAGCGAAGCCGGACGCACGCCGTCGAAACGTTCGGTAAGGTCGAGCAGCGCCGCGTCGCCGCGGGCCCTGACGTCGGCCAGGACGGCGTCGACCGCCGCTTCCACTTCGGGCGGCGTCGCGCTGACGCTGCGGGAGAATATCTCCGCCGTGTCCGTAACGCCGTTTATTATCCTGATCATTCGGAAAACGCCTCCATTCCGGCGACGATGGCGTCTATGCTTTCCTTCTTGAACATATAGCTGCTCTTGTTCGCTATGAGCCTCGCGCTGGACTCCTCTATCCGGGTCACTACGGACAGATCGTTCTCCTTCAGGGTCGTGCCCGTTTCCACTATGTCCACGATGACGTCGGAAAGGCCTACTATCGGGGCGAGCTCAATGCTGCCGTGGAGACTGATGATGTCGATCTCGCGGCTCTGAGCGGCATAATAGCGTTTTGCCACGTTCGGATATTTCGTAGCGACTCTCAGAGGCAGAGCCGTGTTGTCTTTCCAGCCGTTTTTCGCCGCTACGGCGATGCTGCAGCGGCCAAGTCCGAGATCACAGAGCTCATATACGTCCGGCGAGTATTCGAGCAGCGTATCGCGCCCGATAACGCCTATATCCGCGGCTCCGCGCTCCACATACACCGCGACGTCCGAAGGCTTGACAAGGATATAGCTGATGCCTTTTTCCGCATCCTCGAAAACAAGCTTCCGGCTGTTGCCTTTGAGTTCCGGGCACGAGTAGCCGATGGCCGCGAACCTGTCGTAGACGTCGTTGCCGAGACGACCCTTCGGAAGTGCAACTCTGATCATTTGCCGGCCACCTCCGCTTTACTGAGTACTACGGTCTCCGCCGCGCGCACATC
Source organism: Oscillospiraceae bacterium (assembly GCA_017619535.1). GTDB lineage: Bacteria > Bacillota > Clostridia > Oscillospirales > Oscillospiraceae > RGIG8048. Next base: position 7,578 of record JAFZSD010000050.1, read on the forward strand.
CGGATCCGGATACTTTTCCGCGCGAACGCTCTTTCCCTCCGACAGGGCGGAGGCCACTGCCGCGTGCACATCCGCAGGCGCGGCGTCCCCATAGACTATGAGCATATCCACGTCGTACTCGGGCTCCTCCGTGAATTTCCGTGAGAGCTCTCCGGAATAGAGCGCGAATCCCACGGCGTTCTGGTGCTTTCCGAAGCGCCGCATGAGATTGTCGTAGCGTCCGCCGGACAGCACCGCGCGGGGCGCGCCGGGAATGAAACCGCGGAACACGATCCCGTTGTAGTAATCCAGATCGTTTATGATGGAGAAATCGACGCGGACTTTGTCCGCATATCCCCAGATCTGCAGCATCTCTCCCAGCTCGCGGAGCTCCGACAGCTTATCCGCCGCCTCCGCAGGCAGATGGAGCTCCTCAAAGGTGCGGATGGCGTCGGAGAGCGGAGCGGAAACGGACGCCACGGCCATAAGCAGGTCCTTCTTCGCCTCATCCAGGCCGAGCCGGTCCGCCAGAGCCGCCAGGGCGCCTGTGTTCTTCTGTCTGATATACTCCGCTGCCGTCTCATATTCGTTTCCGCCGAGACCGCAGAAGCGGAACACGGCGTCGGCAAAACCCATGTTGCCGATACAGAGCAGGTATTCGCCGCTTATGACTTCCAGCGTCTTCAGAGCGAGCATGAGCACTTCGGCCTCGGAGTAGATGTCTCCGCAGCCTATGCTCTCGATCCCGATCTGGTTGATCTCCCTGTATTCCATGCTCCCGTGAGCCATTCGGAAAACGTTCTCTGCATAGTACAGTTTCCGCGACACGGCGTCGTCAGGCGTGTTCTTGACTATGCTCATCGTCACGTCGGGCTTGAGCGCCATAAGGCGTCCGCTCGCGTCGGTAAACGTTATTACGGTCTCGCTCTTGAGAAACTTTCTGTTCGCCAGATACATATCGTAGGGCTCGAACTTGCCCATGCGGTATCGTCCGTAGCCATACTGTTCGTACAGAGCGCGCAGACGGAGCGATATCCTGTCTTCCCACGCGAGCCTGTCGGTTGTTCCGGACATATATTATCCCCCATTTTAAAAACACTTGAATAATATTACTATTATACATAGGGTATTCGCCGCGGTCAATAATTTGGCCGGTATATATTGGCTCTGTTCTGTTAAAAAGAAGAAATAACTGCTCAGGATCTCACCGCGAAAGCGTGTTTGTAATGAATTGGTAACCTTAAATACTGGTAATCCGGGCCCGAATATGATAAAATGTTTAAAATTATCGGTATATGTTTCTGAACGGCGTTTCCACTGTTCTGTTATTTATCCGGGGAGGGTAAAGCATGTCGATCCTAATGTCAATTTTTCTGGGTATCGTCCAGGGTATAACGGAGTTTCTGCCCATATCGAGCTCCGGCCATCTGTCGATACTCCAGAACCTTCTGAAACTCGGCTACGAGGAGGAATCGCACCTCCTGTTCGACGTGCTCCTGCATCTGGGCACGCTGGTCTCCATATGCGTAGTCTACCGCAAGGACATAGTGCTCATGATAAAGGGCTTCATCCGGTTTCTGCGCGGCAGCAGCGACTTCTCCGAGTTCGGCGATCCTCTCGTCCCCCCGGCAAGGCAGGCGCTCTTCATCATCATCGGCACGCTGCCTCTCTTCGTGCTGGTCCCCTTCTACAGCAAGATCAGTCTCCTCTACGGTAAAACGATCTTCATCGGTTTCGCGCTTCTGGTGACCGGCGCCCTCCTGTACGCCTCGGACAAGTACCTGAAGGAAGGCAAGAAGAACGAAAAGACCATGACCGCGCTCGACGCCCTTCTCATAGGCGTAGGCCAGGCTATCGCCCTGATCCCCGGTCTTTCCCGCTCCGGCACCACCATCACCGTCGGCATATCCCGCGGCCTCGACAGGAACTACGCGGTGCGGTTCTCCCTCCTCCTCTCGATCCCGGCCGTCCTGGGCTCTCTCATCCTGAGCCTTTTCGACGCTCTCAAAACGGGCATCGACTGGTCTCTCGTCCCCATATATCTGATCGGTTTCGTAGTGTCCGCCGTCGTCGGATACTTTGCGATAGGATTCCTGAAGAAGATAATGAGCAGCGGCAAATTCGGCAGATTCGCTTATTACTGCTGGGCCGTCGGTCTCCTGGCCATACTGCTCTCGATCATTCTGTAAAGAGGTAACGAAATGGCGCAGACAAAAAGAAAGACACCCGCCAAAACAACCAAAAAGAGCACCCCGGCTAAGAAAACTGCGACCCGGTCCGCTCCGGCGAATCGGTCGCCCGAGCGCACCGAGGCCTACTGGCGCGCCGGCATAGGAGTTGTGCTGCTGTTTCTCGGAGTGGCCTCCGGGATCGGCTATTTCAACTCCAACGGAGTTTTCATAAAGCTGCTCTGCGATACCATAAAAGGTCTGGTAGGCTTTGGCTTCTGGTTCACGCCTCCCCTCCTCATAATCGCAGGCATCTTCGTGCTGTTCGTGAGAAACAGGCCGATCGTGCTTCGTACCGTATGCGCGCTCCTGCTGCCCATAGTGTTCGGCGGCCTCATCCATCTGCTCATCTGCCGTAATTCCTATTCCGGCAGCGGTTATCTCAGCGCCATGTGGAAGGACGGCGTCGCGCTTGCCTCCGGAGGCGCCATAGGAGGAGGGCTCTCCCAGCTCCTCACGTATCTTTTCAGCCGGGTCGGCGGCTTCATCCTGTTCTTCATCTTCCTCGTACTGCTCGTTCTTGCGGTGTGCGACATGACCGTCGTCTCCATCTTCCGAGCTTTCCGCGACAGGGCCCGTGCCCGGCGCGAGCGCGAGGATACCGATGACGGTTACGGTTACGAACCCGAGCCCGAGCTCCCCTCCGAACCGGAACCTGAGGTCTCTCCCAGGGCAGGCCTGCGCAGGCGCAGACCGATAGACATCCCCCTTGACGGAGACGAGCCGGCTCCGGCCGTCCCGACGGCAGAATCCTCCGGTCTGTTCAACAGAAAACCCGGCGTGATAACGCCCGGCGAGGCGATCACCGGAGCGGCGGCAGCACCGGCGCCGGAACCCGTTCCGGAGCCCGAGCCGGAGCCCGAACCCGCGCCCGCCGAGGTCGTCGACGTCCCGCTGAACATCCCGTTCATGGAACCCGAACCCGCACCCGCTGCGGTAAAGGCCGCACCTGAAACGGATGACGGCGAGTTCACCGTCCCGGAAGACGCGGAGGATGCACCTCCCGCCTATGTGTTCCCGCCTCTCGACCTCCTCTCGGTAAACAAGGGCGGAAAAACAGACGGCACCGAAGAGGCCCGCGTCAACAGCGAAAGACTGGAAGCCGCGTTCAAGAGCTTCGGCGTCAACGTACATATAACGAACTATACCCGCGGTCCCACGGTCACCCGCTACGAGGCCGAGCTGGAGGCCGGAATCAAGCTCAGCCGTCTGACCAGCCTTGCGGACGACATCGCCCTCTCTCTGGGAGCCAGCGGCGTGCGTATCGCGGCGATGCCCAACAAGATATCCACCGTCGGCATCGAGGTCCCGAACAAACTGGTCAGCAGCGTGCTGCTGAGGGATATAATCGACACCCCCGAATTCCGTAATTCCGCCTCGCCTCTGACATTCGCCATAGGCAAGAACATCGGCGGAGACGCGATAGTCGGCAACGTATCCAAGCTGCCGCACCTGCTGGTGGCCGGCACTACCGGTTCCGGCAAATCCGTATGCCTTAACGCTCTCATAATCAGCATACTGTACAAATCCACCCCGGAAGAAGTCCGGTTCATAATGATCGACCCGAAGATGGTCGAGTTCCGTATATACAACGGCATCCCGCACCTTCTGGTCCCCGTCGTTACAGACGTCAAGAAGGCCGCCGGCGCTCTTCAGTGGGCGGTCGTCGAGATGATGAAGCGCTACCGTCTCTTCTCTGAGGCGGGAGCCCGAGACATAGACGGCTACAACGAACTGATGCGCGAGAGCGGCGAGGCTCCGACACTGCCGCGTATAACGGTCGTCATCGATGAGCTGGCCGACCTGATGCTCCAGGCCGCCAAGGAAGTCGAGGAGTCGATCTGCCGCGTCGCCCAGATGGGCCGCGCAGCCGGCATACACCTCATCATAGCGACCCAGAGCCCGCGCGCCGACGTCATCACCGGCCTCATGAAAGCCAACATACCGTCCCGTATCGCTCTCAAGGTCTCCAGTTCTCTCGAATCCCGCATCATCCTGGATGCCGGCGGAAACGCCGACAAGCTGGTGGGCAACGGCGATATGCTCTACGCGCCCATAGGCGTGGGAAAACCGATACGCATACAGGGCGCATGGGTCTCCGACGCCGAACGCGAAAAAGTAGTGAACTTCATCAAGGAGGGCAGCGAAGCGAGATACGACGAGAGAGTCATCAGCGAGATGGACGAGGTCACCCGCGACGACAAGAACAAGCCGTCGGACACCTCTGCCCAGGACTCTCAGAAAAACGATTACGACGAACTGCTCCCGCAGGCCGTGGACGTCATCTTCGAATCCGGTCAGGCTTCGGTCTCCATGCTCCAGCGCCGTCTGAAACTCGGTTATTCCCGCGCGGCGAGGATAGTCGACCAGATGGAGGAGATCGGCGTCGTCGGCCCCTTCGAAGGCTCGAAACCCCGCCAGCTCCTCATAACGAGACAGCAGTGGCAGGAGATGCAGTACGTAAACGGCACTGCCCCGATCGAGGCGCCCCTGCCGCCGGAAACGCCGGCGCCGGAGACGTCCGATACCCAATAAACTGTAATTCTGAAAGGATTGATCTATATGCACACCGACAAGGCGTGGTTTGACCAGATGGAAGCCCGCATCCCGAAGGGCAAGGTGCGCACCCGTTTTGCGCCCAGCCCCACCGGATACATGCATGTCGGCAACCTGCGCACCGCGCTCTATACATATCTCATAGCCCGCAGTATGGACGGCACCTTCATACTCCGCATAGAGGACACCGACCAGGGCCGTCTGGTCGAAGGCGCCGTGGACGTTATTTACAAGACGCTCGAGAACTGCGGCATCACCCACGACGAGGGCCCCGACGTCGGCGGTCCAGTCGGTCCCTATATCCAGACCGAAAGGCGCGACCTTTACGGCAAGTACGCGGAGCTCCTCATCGAGCGCGGCGGCGCTTACCGCTGCTTCTGCGGAAAGGACGAGGAGGAGACCCAGGAGGTGGCCGACGGCACCACCATCAAAAAGCACCACTGCGGATGTTCCTCCATGACCGATGAAGAGATCGCTGAGAAGATAGCTTCCGGCGCGCCCTACGTCGTACGCCAGCGCATCCCGGAGACGGGGACCACTACCTTTTCCGACATGATCTTCGGCGACATCACCGTTCCCAACGACAGTCTGGATGAGAACGTTCTCATTAAATCCGACGGCCTGCCGACCTACAACTTTGCAAACGTGATCGACGACCATCTCATGGGGATCACCCACGTCGTCCGCGGCACGGAGTATCTTTCCTCCGCTCCGAAGTACAACCTGCTGTATCAGGCCTTCGGCTGGGACGTGCCCAACTACGTCCACTGCTCCCCCGTCATGCGCGACGCCCACAACAAGATGTCCAAGCGCAAGGGCGACCCCTCCTACGAGGACTTGATCGCTATGGGTTATCTGTCCGACGCCGTCGTCAACTACGTGGCGCTCCTTGGATGGAGCCCCGGCGGCGAGCGCGAGATATACACCCTCGACGAACTCATAGATATCTTCAGGATCGAGAACCTGTCCAAATCCCCGGCGATCTTCGACATCGAGAAGCTCACCCACTTCAACAGCGAATACATCCGGGCCATGGCGCCTGCAAAGTTCGCCGAAGTCGCGGAGCCGTACATCCGCCAGAGCGTGAAAAAACCGGAGACCGATACCGCAGCCATCGCCGCTCTCCTGCAGCAGCGCTGCGAGAAGCTCACCGACATTCCCGAGAAAGTCGACTTCTTCGACGAGCTCCCGGATTATGATATAGAGCTCTTCACCCACAAAAAGTCCAAGACCGACGCGGACAGTTCACGCGAGATGCTGAACATCCTGCTTCCGCTCCTCCGCGATCTGCCAGAGTGGACCGACGAGTCCATCCTCGCTCTGCTCACAGGCCTCTCAGAGAAGCTTGAAGTCAAGAACGCCAAGGTCATGTGGCCGCTCCGCATCGCCGTATCCGGCAAGGCTGTGACCCCCGGCGGCGCCGTGGAGATCTGCCGCATCCTGGGCCGGGAGGAGACTCTCGCCCGTGTGGAGAAGGCACTTCAGAAACTCGGCTGATAAAGCCCCGGCAAAGCACCTATGCGCATGAGAAAACACATTTGCGTCCTTGCGGTCCTGGCGGCGCTGTTGATGCTTTCCGCCTGCGGCGGCCGGAGCCCCTCCGGCCCATCCGGCTCAGGGAGCGCGGAGGATCCGTCAGCCGTCGTTTATGCGATACGCGGCGGCGACGGTAACGAGATCTGTTCCGTGACGGCGCCCGCTTCTCTCGACGGCGACGTCAGCAGGGACGGTCAGAAACTAGTATTCAGGGACGCTGAGGCTTCCCTGGAGTTCCGGTTCATCAGCGGGGACACCGACTCCTTCGCACTCGCGCCGTCGTTCCTCAACGATTATCTCGACTACACGGATATAGAGTTTTCCGGAAAGGAACCTGTCTGCGACGCGCTCTACCTGGAGGGCGAGACCATAACCGCCTCTGGCGGCGGCCGCACCGTGCGGGCGTATCTTATAGACGTCGTGGGCGGCGTGCTTGCCGTGGTCGAAGAGCCCGCCGGCGGGGACGGATTTACAGGATCTCTGTCCGGAGTGCTGAATTCCCTCGTACTGAACTGACCGGTCATTACAAAATGAACTCAACGGAGGATATTCCATGTACGATATCGCTGTGATAGGATCCGGACCCGCAGGCATCTCGGCTGCCATTACCGCGCTGGTCCGCGGCAAGAGCGTAGCCGTCGTCTCGAATCCGGCCTCGGAGAGCGGTCTCTACAAGGCCGAGCGCATCGACAATTATCCCGGATTGCCCGCAGTCTCCGGCGCGGAGCTGTCAGACGCCTTCATTTCCCACGCCCGCTCTTTGGGCGCCGAGCTGTTTACCGGAAAAGTGCAGACCATTCTCCCCAACGACGACACGATATTCGTCGGCTACGGCATGGAGATGTTCGAGGCCCGTGCCCTCATATTCGCGCCGGGCGTCGTGCGGACTTCAGCCTTCCCCGGAGAACGGGAGCTTCTCGGCCTCGGCGTCAGCTACTGCGCGACTTGTGACGGCATGCTGTACCGCGGCAAGGAAGTATGCGTGGTCTGCCTCTCTCCCGATGCCGCCGAGGAGGCCGAATATCTCCGCTCCATCGGCTGCAAAGTCTTCACTACGGATTCGAAAAAGATCGCCATCGGAGGCGGAGACAGGGTCGAGTGGGTCGAGATCGACGGCCAGCGCCGTTCCTGCGAAGGCGTGTTCGTCCTGAGGGACTCCGTAGCGCCGGACGTGCTCATACCCGGTCTCGAACTGAGAACAAACACGTGCGCGTCGGCGCCTCGGGCGAGACCAACATCCCCGGAATATTCGCTGCGGGAGACTGCACCGGCACGCCTTACCAGATAGCGAAAGCCGTCGGGGAAGGACAGCTTGCGGCCTTTGCGGCCGTCAAGTACCTCGACGCGCTGAAGACCGACTGAAAGGAATGAACGCAAATGGCAGTACAGCATCTGACCAGTGAAAATTTTGACGAAGTCATCTCCAAAGGCACCGTTCTGGTGGATTTCAAGGCCTCCTGGTGCGGCCCCTGTCAGATGATTGCCCCCATCATCGAGGAACTTGCGGAAGAATACGACGGAAAGGCCGTTATAGCAAAGGTGGATATAGACCGTGAGATCGAACTGGCCTCCCGGTTCAAGATAAGGCTCATTCCCACCCTCATCTGCTTCAAGGATGGCGAGATCAGTTCCAAGGCCTACGGAGCCGAGACCAAGGAGCGTATGATAGAGATGATCTCCTGATCGCAAGGAGATATTGACAAATCCCGAAACATAAATTATAATCGTCGCAATGTCAAAGGCTTTGACGGGGAGGAGTAGGCCGCGCGGCCATCCCAGAGAGAGAGCGTTACGGTGAAAGCTCTCATGACGCGCCTCCGAATGTCGCCCCCGAGCTCCGGGACCGAACCGCACAGACCGTGCTTCAAGCCCCGGCGGCAACACGCCGTTACCGTGATGATGAGTGCCGCGTTTCAATGCGCGGCGATCAGGTGGTACCGTGCTTAACTGCGCCCTGAGTTTTTCAGGGCGCTTTTTCTATAAGAAGTCAGGAGGAAAAACAATGAAAGAACTGCCTAAGATCTACGACCCCAAAGCCGTTGAGTCCAAGATCTACGATTTCTGGCTCAAGGGCAACTATTTCCATGCCGAACGCGATCCGGACAAAAAACCGTTTACCATAGTCATCCCGCCCCCGAACGTTACCGGCCAGCTCCATCTCGGCCACGCGTTCGACGAGACCATACAGGACGTCCTGACGCGTTATAAGCGTATGCAGGGCTACGCCGCACTGTGGCTCCCCGGCTATGATCACGCCGGCATCGCGACACAGATAAAGGTCGAGGAGAAGCTCCGCGGAGAGGGGCTCACCCGCTTCGACCTCGGCCGCGAGAAGTTCCTCGACGAGGTCTGGGCCTGGAAGAACAAATACGGCGACAGGATCGTGGAACAGCTCAAGACGCTCGGCTCGTCCTGCGACTGGGAGCGCCAGCGCTTCACCATGGACGAGGGCTGCTCCAAGGCCGTGCGCGAAGTGTTCTGCTCCCTGTATGAAAAAGGCCTCATATACAAGGGCAAGCGCATCATAAACTGGTGTCCCAACTGCACGACCGCTCTCTCCGACGCAGAGGTCGAATATGAGGAGAAACCCGGTCATTTCTGGCACATACGCTATCCCCTCACGGACGGCAGCGGATACGTGACCGTCGCGACCACGCGTCCCGAAACGATGCTCGGCGACACCGCCGTAGCGGTGAACCCCAACGACGAGCGCTATACGGACATCGTGGGCAAGACCTGCGTCCTTCCCCTCGTGAACAAGGAGATACCCATAATCGCCGACGAATACGTCGACATGGAATTCGGCACCGGCTGCGTCAAGATCACGCCGTGCCACGACCCCAACGACTTCGAAGTCGGTCTCCGCCACGATCTCGAGCAGGTGCTCATCCTCGACGGTGAGGCAAAGATCATAAACGGCGGCAAATACAACGGCATGGACCGCTACGAGGCGAGAAAGGCCGTCGTGCACGATCTCGAGGAGCAGGGCTTCCTCGTGAAGATCGAGGAGCACGTCCACAATGTGGGCACCTGCTACAGATGCCATTCCGACGTGGAGCCTCTCGCATCCGACCAGTGGTTCGTGAAGATGGGCCCCCTCGCGAAAGAGGCTATACGCGTCGTCGAAGACGGCACGATAAAGTTCGTGCCCGACAGGTTCTCCAAGACGTATCTCAACTGGATGAACAACGTCCGCGACTGGTGCATTTCCCGCCAGCTCTGGTGGGGACATCAGATCCCGGCGTGGTACTGCGCGGACTGCGGACACGTCACGGTGTCGCGGGAAGACGCGACAAAGTGCGAAAAGTGCGGCAGCACGCATATAGAACGCGATCCCGACGTGCTTGACACCTGGTTCTCCTCCGCGCTCTGGCCCTTCTCCACGCTGGGCTGGCCCGAAAAGACCGAGGACCTCGAATACTTCTATCCCACCGACGTGCTCGTCACAGGGTACGACATCATATTCTTCTGGGTAGCCAGGATGATCTTCTCCGGAATGGAGCATATGAAGAAGGAGCCCTTCCACACCGTCCTCATCCACGGCCTCATCCGCGACCCCCAGGGCAAGAAGATGTCCAAATCCGCGGGCAACGGCGTCGATCCCATCGAGATGATAGACCGTTTCGGAGCCGACGCTCTCCGCTTCAACATCATCACGGGCAACTCCCCCGGAAACGACATGCGCTTCTACGTCGAGCGCTGCGAGGCGATGCGGAACTTCGCCAACAAGATCTGGAACGCCACCCGCTTCGTCATGATGAACCTGACCATCGAAAAGAACGAGCTTCCCGAAAGGCTCGAGCTCGAGGACAGGTGGATACTATCCAAACTCAACACGCTTGCCAAAGAGGTCTGTGAGAACGTCGACAAGTATGAGCTCGGCATCGCCGCCGGCAAGATCTACGATTTCATCTGGGACAGCTACTGCGACTGGTACATCGAACTGGCAAAGCCGCGTCTCAACAGCGGCGATCCCGAGGCCAATCTCCGTGCCCAGAAGGTCCTGCTCTTCGTGCTCACGGAGATACTCAAGCTCCTCCATCCCTTCATGCCCTATATCACCGAGGAGATATATCAGGCGCTTCCCCACGACGGAGAGGCTCTCATCATAGAGAAGTATCCGGAATTCCGCGAGGACCTCTCATTCCCGCAGGAAGAAGCCGGGTTCGAGACGATCATGGCCGCGGTCCGCGCCGTTCGCGCCCGCCGCGCCGAGATGAACGTGCCGCCCTCCAAAAAGCCGCACCTCATAATCGCCACCGACCGCACCGACGTCTTCTCCGCCGGTACTCTGTACCTTTCGAAACTCGCCTACGCCGGCGAGGTGTCGATAGTGTCCGAGGCGCCCGCTTCCGCCGAAGGCATGGTGAACGTCGTCACCGACGACGCGAAGATGTATATGCCGCTCAGCGAACTCGTCGATCTCGACAAGGAACGCGAGCGCATGCAGAAAGAACTCAAGAAGGCGCAGGACGAGCTGGCCCGCATAGAGTCGAAGCTCGCGAACGAGAAGTTCGTTTCCCGCGCTCCGGAGAACGTCGTCGCGGCAGAGCGCGAAAAGGCAGATAAGGCCAGGGCGCTCATCGCGAACATCGCCGAAAGTCTCGAAGCGCTCAAATAACCGGAGGCTTCCCTGCCCGCTCCGGGACATCGATACTTAAAGAGATACGGGTGTACCGTCCGGTACGCCCGTATCTTTTTGCCCATCTGCATTTTCCGGCAAAGACATACGAAAAGCGCGGCCGTCCGCATCACGGATGGCCGCGCCGTCTTGCATTTAAGAAGTATCAGAACAGGGACATTATAAGGACTACAAGGATGATGAGCGGGAGTATGTAGGTCATGTACGGACGGAGCCAGGCAGGGACCCGGGCGCCGTTTCCTGCGTTGACCTCGGCAAAGTAGTTGTCCCATCCCCAGCCTGCGCGCCACGTACAGAACAGCACGTAGATCAGGCTGCCCAGCGGAAGAGCGAGGTTGGACACGAGGAAGTCTTCGAAGTCGCCGAAGTTGCGTCCAAGGAAGATGCTCTTCGAGAAGAAACCGCCGGTGCAGTTCGCCATGATGAACGGGAGCGAGAGCACTGCGAGAAGGACCACGTTTATCCCGGCGATCTGCCATCTCTTCAGCTTCGTCCACTCGATCCAGAAGGACATGATGTTTTCAAACACGGCTACGACGGTGGACATGGCCGCGAAGACCATGAACAGGAAGAACAGCGTTCCTATGACGCGGCCTCCCGCCATGTGGTTGAAGATCGAGGAGAGCGTGGTGAACAGGAAGCCCGCGCCGATCTCGCCGGGCTGCTCAACGACCTGTGCGGCACCGGGGTTGAAGGTAAAGAACGCCGGGAAGATTACGAGTCCGGACATGAGCGCGACAAAAGTGTCGAGTCCGACGACCGTATACGTCTCGCCGAGGAGCGAACGCTCCTTGCCGATGTAGCTGCCGAATATCGCGATGGAGCCGATGCCCAGACTGAGAGTGAAGAACGCCTGGCTCATCGCCGCGGACAGCACCGTCGCGAGGCCGAACTTTTTGATCCCTTCTACGGAAGGAACGAAGTAGAACTTGAGTCCCTCGGCCGCTCCGGGCATCGTGCACGCGTAGACGCCGAGCCCGAGTATTAGGAGGAGCAGCAGGACCATCATCACTTTGGTGATCTTTTCGACGCCGTTGTTGAGTCCAAGCGCGCAGATGCCGAAACCGATCACGATGACGATGACGGTGATCAGCACGTTGAGCCCGAAGTTGGTGGCGATGCCGCCGAACACTCCGCCGAGAGCGGCGGTCGCTTCTCCGACCTCAAGCCCTTCGGTCACGGTCATGATCGAGCCGCCCAGGTATTTGACGAAATAGATCAGGAACCAGCCGGCGATGCAGGTGTAGAACATCATGAGCAGATAGTTGCCCGCCACGCCGAGGTACTTCATGAGATGCCATTTCTGGCCTTTCTTCTCCAGGACGTCAAAGGAAGTGGCGATGCTTCTCTGGCTCCCGCGTCCCACGGCGTATTCGACCGTCATTACGGGGATGCCGAGCAGGATGAGGAACGCGATGTAGAACACGAGGAAGATGCCGCCGCCGTACGCGCCGCACCAGATCGGGAAACGGTACACGTTGCCCAGGCCTATGGCGCACCCGGCGGAAATCAGGATGAATCCGAGCCTTGATGCGAATGCCTCTCTTTTCTGCATAAACAAAACCTCCGTATTGTTATTACAGGATACCTGTACAATACATTGTTTCCCGTCATTTTTCAATAATATTAATGAAAAACCCCTGAATTACCGCCGTTTCGGGGTGAAAAAACGGACGGAGCTCAGCGCCCC
>JAFZSD010000051.1 GCA_017619535.1 Oscillospiraceae bacterium
CGTTTCTGCGCTCCCGAGTTCTACATGATCGGCGACTGCGTGACCCCGAAGAACATACCGAACGCCACCAGCCAGGCCTACGATATCTCCATAAACATCGGCCGCATCTGATCCGGCCCGGCAATAACGAAGACCTTCCGTACCCGACTCGGGGCACGGAAGGTCTTCTTTTGTTCAGACCGGCATATGTTCTCAAATCATCAAAAATGTGAAAAGAACTGCAAAAGGCTATTGCCCGAAACAGATGCGGAGTTTATAATTATATTACTGTATTTATAACCTGTAATGATAATACTCACATCAGGAGGTCACACAATGAGCGAATTCAAATATCCGCATCTGTTCGAGCCCATAAGGCTCGGCAACCAGCTGTGCAGGAACAGACTGTTCGGCGCGCCTACCGGCTACCGCAACATGACCCACGACAGCATCTATCCCGAAGAGGCGTTCCAGTATTTCAGACGCAAGGCCATGGGCGGCTGCGGCGCCGTATCGACCGGTGAATTCATCGTCGATTCCAAATACGGCCGCGGCAACGACGAGCAGATCTGCCTTGACAATCCCGCGTCGTTCCTTCCTATCGGCAAGCTTGCGTTTGCAATCACCCGCTACGGCGCGGTGGCTACTGCGGAACTTGCTCATCACGGCATGTATTCCAACCGCGATCTCGCCATCTTCGGCGCCACCTCCACCGGTGAGGCTTACGGCCCCTCCGAGTGCGAGCTCGACGGCCGCATCATCAAGGAGATGCCGGAGGAACTGATCGAGAACATGATCGAGAAGTTCATAGACGGCGCGGTGTTCTGCAAAAACGCAGGGTACGGAATGGTCATGCTCCACGCAGGCCACGGCTGGGGCCTCCATCAGTTCCTGTCTCCCACGTTCAACAAGCGTAAGGACAGGTGGGGCGGCAGCATCGAGAACCGTTCCAGGATGCTCATCGCGATCTGCGAAGGCATCAAACGCAAGTGCGGCCCGAAGTTCCCGATAGAGGTCCGCATAAGCGGCAGCGAGTGCTATGACAAGGGCTACGGCGTGGAGGAAGGCATCGAGATCGCAAAGGCTATCGAGAACTACATCGATCTTCTTCACGTTTCCGTCGGCACCCATGAGATACAGGAAGTCTTTACGATCACCCACCCGAGCATGTTCCTCGGCGACGGCTGCAACGTCAAGTACGCAGCTGAGATCAAGAAGCACGTCGGCATCCCGGTCGCCACTGTCGGCGCTCTCGGCGATCCCGCCCAGATGGAGGAGATCATCGCTTCCGGCAAGGCGGACGTCATCGAGATGGCGAGAAGCCTCATAGCAGACCCCGATCTTCCGAACAAGATCCGTGCGGGCAGGGAAGACGAGATAAAGGTCTGCATGCGCTGCCTCAACTGCTTCTCCAACCAGCAGGTCCACGGCGTAAAGTACTGCGCCGTCAACCCGGAGAGCGGCCACGAGCACGAGACTCTCTACAACATGCGCCAGCAGGCCCCGAGGAAGAAGGTCCTCGTAGTCGGCGGCGGCATCGGCGGCATGGAAGCGGCCATAACCTGCGCCCAGTACGGACACGAGGTAATCCTCTGCGAGAAGAAGGACGTCCTCGGCGGCTCCATCCTCTGCGAGAAGAACGTGCCCTTCAAGAGCAAGCTCGATCAGTATATATCCAACCAGATCACAGCCATAAACCGCGCTCCCATCGACGTCCGTATGAACACGACCGTCACCAAGGAGTACGCCGACGAGATCAAGCCGGACGTCATCATCGCGGCGCTGGGCGCCCGCCCGATTAAGCCACCGATCCAGGGAATCGACGGCAAGAACGTGATCGGAGCGGAAGAGGCTTACATCAATCCTGAGAAGGTCGGCAAGAGCTGCGTAGTTCTCGGCGGCGGCCTCGTGGGCATCGAGATGGCTCTCTACATGGCTATGCTCGGCCGCAAGGTGACCGTGGTCGAGATGCTTGACAGCATCAACGACGGCGGCAACATCCTCCACGGCGTTGCCCTCAAGTATGAGATCCCGAAGTGGGACATCGATCTTAACTTCAAGACAACGGCGAAGGAGATCAGCGAGAAGGGCGTAAAGTGCGTCAAGGAAGACGGCAGCGAAGTGTTCTTCGATGCAGAGACCGTCATCTACGCAGTCGGTCAGAGACCGCTGCAGGACGAGGCACTCGACCTCCGTTTCTGCGCTCCCGAGTTCTACATGATCGGCGACTGCGTGACCCCGAAGAACATACCGAACGCCACCAGCCAGGCGTACGATATCTCCATCAACATCGGCCGCATCTGATCATACGCGTATACTGGCCTCCGGCACCCGTCCCCAGACGGGCCGCCGGAGGCCTTTTCTCATACTCTCTTGTCATAGCGGAGCCGAGAAAAACTATTGCGCAACAGAAAGCGGATAGACTATAATATATAAGTAAGATTATACGCACCGACGCCGGCATCGGACCGGCACAGCGAAGGGAGCGAAGCACACGATGTCAGTAATCAAAACACCCCCGATCACTTCAATGGAGGGAGCCTTTTCTGTAAAAGGGCTGAACGTAGTCGTTACGGGCGGCAACCGCGGTATAGGCTTCGGCATAGCGACAGCGTTCGCGCAGGGCGGCGCGAACGTAGCCATTCTCTGCAGAAACATCGAGAGCGGCAGAGCCGCAGCCGAAAAGCTCTCCTGTTACGGAGGCAAGATCTACGCTTTTAAGGTAGATATCTCCGATATGGACAGTATTAAGGCCGCAAAAGCGGAGGTGGAGAAAGTCTTCGACACGCTGGACGTCCTGGTCAACAACGCCGGTATCTCGGCGACTATAAGATATCTTGAAGACGAGGACATGAAGGTATATAACGAAGTGTCGGCTGTGGATTTCTTCGGTCCGGCCTATATGATCAACCAGTTCACGCCGATGATCATCAAAGGCGGCAAGGGCGGGAGCATCATCAATATCTCGTCCATCGGCGGCCAGTCCGTTTCCGGCACGAAGACGAACCCGAATATCGCATATCACGCCTGCAAGGCCGCTTTGGACAATCTGACGCGGTCGCTGGCGATAGAGTTCGGAGATTACGGAATACGCGTGAACGCGATCGCTCCGGGCCCGACCCATTCGGATCTCGACGCGCTGCTTCCGCCGGACGCTTTTGAAAAGGTTGAATCAAGGATGCCGCTGCACCGCTTCGGCGAGCCGATCGAGATAGGCGCTCTCAGCGTGTTTCTCGCGTCTCCCGCAGGCTGCCAGATAACGGGCGTCATCATAGTCCACGACGGCGGGCTCATCTGTGTCGGTTAAGGAGGTAGGATACAAGTGTACGAACTGATCCAGGCAGGAAAAAGAACGTTTTACATGGAAGGCTACGCGCGCGCGGGCATCTATGTATTCGGAAAGGACTCGGCATGCGCCATCGACTCAGGAGCGGACGAGCACGCGGGTCTGGCGCTTCTGAAGCATCTCAAGAGCATGAACCTCAGGCTCGAGCTCATCATAAACACTCATTCGCACGCGGATCACACCGGCGGCAACGCCCTTCTGAAGAAAGAGACCGGCTGCGCCGTATACGCCCCGGGAGCCGAGCATGCGTTTATATCTGAACAGATAATCTCCCCGGCGTTCATGTACGGCGGCAACCCGATGCCCGAGCTGTGGCCGGGATTCGTATCCGAGAGCTGCAAAGCCGAGCGCCTCAGCGACGCGGTGCTCCCGGAAGGTCTCACCGTGGTGTCGCTCGACGGTCACTCGTTCTCCCACGTCGGCATCACGACGTCCGACAACGTGTGTTTCATAGGCGATGCGCTCACCGCCGCGGCGGTCATCAAGAAGGGGAACCTGCCGACGCTGTACGATGTGGGAAGGACGCTTGAATCCTTCGATACGCTGGATTCCATGAAGGGCGTGAAACTTATCCCCGCACACGAACCGATGCCCGACGATTTCGCGGAGACCATCGCTCTCAACCGCCAGAAGACGCTGGACATGATCGACCTGGTCCGGGATATCTGCAGCACGCCCGTGTCCTTCGAGACGCTGACCAGAACGGTGCTTGACCGCACGAATCAGAACGCCAACATGGTCATATATATGCTCACGCAGAACACGCTCAAAGGTTACCTGACATACCTGCACGGCAGGAACGAACTGGAGTATTTCTTCGAGAACAATACGGTCATGTGGCGCGTGAAAAAGTGATGCCGGCAGTACTTCCGCATATACGGCGGCAGCTGACAGAGATACTAAAAGTAATAACGGAGGCTATTTAAAATGTTGGATATGGAAAACAGGCCCGCGTGGCTGGGAGAGGAACCGGTAATCCCGGAGTCGGAGATAGCGGAAACGCTGAATACGGAACTGCTCGTAGTCGGCGCCGGCATAACCGGACTTACCGCAACTGCCACCGCGGCGGAGCTGGGCGTAAAGACGCTGCTCATCGAGATCAACAAGATCTGCGCTCCGGTACGCAAGGAGATCGGCGTCGTCGGCAGCCGCATCCAGAAAGCCGAGAACAACAACATCGACGTCCATGAGATAGTGCGGGAAATGGTCATGTACGGCGCGGCCTACGTTGATCAGCGACTTCTGTATATCTGGGCGCGCGAGAGCGGCGAAGCCGTCGACTGGTACGCCGACCTTATAAAGGAGCGCGGCGGCGCCATCCTTACGCTCCAGGGCGGATATCACATGGAAGTCAAGAAGGGCTCCTACACCAAATTCCCGACCGGTCACAAGACCAGATGGCCCGACGGCGTTTCCGGCGCCAAGATAATGACCGAGTATGCGCGTGAGCTCGGAGCGGAGATCCGTTTCCAGACCGCGTTCATCAAGCTCATTAAGGAGAACGGCCGCGTCACCGGCGCCATAATAAAGGACGTGCCCACGGGCCGTTACATGCGTGTCAACGCCTCCAAGGGCGTCATCATATCCACCGGCGGCTACATCAAGAATACTGAGATGCTCAAGGCACTGCAGCCGGAGACTCTTTCCATGATCGGACTTACGGTCAGCGAGGGCGCGACTATGGGCGACGGCATCAAGGCCTGCCTCTGGGCGGGCGCCGTCATGGACGACAGGCATCTGTCGATCCTGTTCGACAGATGCGCCATCATGCCGGACGAGACTCCCGAACACCGGGCCGGACCGGGCAGGACGACGGAACTCATCGCCCAGCCGTTCCTGAAAGTCGATCTCAAGGGCAAGCGTTTCTGCAACGAGTCCCAGCCCTACGATTTCGTGAGCCACAGAGCTCTCAGCCTGCCGGGAAAGACATACTGCGTCATCTTCGACTCAGGATACCCGGAGGACGCGAAACGTTTCGACATGGCCGGCTGCTCCAGAATGTTCGACTTTGACAACGGAGCGCCCTGCGGCCACGACATAAAGGAAAACACCATGCGCATGCAGGGCATGCTGCGGGACGGCCGTTTCGTCTCCGCCGACACCATCGGAGAACTCGCGGTCAAGCTCGGCATACCGCCGGAAGAACTCGAGAAGACGGTCGCGCGCTACAACGAGCTGTATGACCAGCAGCGCGACGATGACTTCGGCAAGGAACCGCACCGCCTCTCGCAGCTGCGCCGTCCGCCGTATTACGGCGTCCGCGCCTGCTCGTTCGCTCTGGGCACCCTCGACGGTATCCGCATAGACGAGAACATGAACGCGGTGGACAAAGACGGCGAGCCGATCCCCGGCCTCTACGTCTGCGGAAACGACAGCGGAGGATTCTTTGCGAATACTTATGTAAACCTCGCGACAGGCTGCTGCGCAGGACGGAACATGACGTTCGCACGGCGCGCGGCGAGGATAATCGCGGGAAAACAGTGAACGGTACCAGGTGCCCGGCAGGGCACCGGATATAATGAATGAAAGGCGTCCGGGACTCGTATAAGAGGTCCGGGCGCCTTCTTCTGTCTTGAAATGGACGCCCGCCGGTGATAGAATCAGCATATCGACCGGGGAGGACCTGTTATGAAAGTATCTCTTGTAATACCGGCATACAACGAAGCGGATGTGATCGCCGCCGCCGTAAAAGAGGCGGAGGCATTTCTCGAGTCCGCTTTTACCGACCCGGAGCTCATAATCGTCAACGACGGCAGCACAGACGGAACGGAGACCGTCGCGCAAAAAGCCGCAGGCCGCGACTTTACGAGAGTGATCGGATATGAGGACAACAGAGGCAAGGGAGCCGCCGTCAGGACCGGCATGCTGGACGCCGCCGGGGATTACGTGTTCTTCACAGACGCCGACCGCGCTTACGGCTTCGAGCCGCTGCGCCGCGCCATGGACGTCTTCTCTGAAACGGGAGCCGACGCGGTCATAGGAAAGCGCGCGGGGACAGAGAATGCCTACGGCGGTTATCCGCTGCTGCGGCGGACGGCGTCAAAGGTCTTCTCGACAATCACAAGACTTGCCGCGGGCATGAGCTACGATACCCAATGCGGTTTCAAGGGCTTTACCGCCGATGCGGCAAAACGGATCTTCACACAGTGCACAACGGACGGATTCGCCTTCGATTTCGAAGTCATGATGATATTCGACAGGCTCGGGCTCCATGCGGAAGAACTGCCTGTCGCCATAGTAAACCACAGGGCCTCGAAGGTCCGCGTCCTTCGCGATTCTTTCCGCATGCTCAGAGATATCTCCAGGATAAAACGTACCGCTGGGAGGGGGTGACGCGCATATGGCCCGGCATTTGAAAAGAGAAGAGCGAAACGAGAGATGGCTCCTGCTTTTCCTCGTGGTCTTTGCGCTCATCTTTTTCAGGTACTGCTATTACGGTTTCGAATACTATTATCAGCTGGACGACTACATCCAGTACTATAACTACGCCGCCCACAGGGGCAGCGTGCAGACGATAATCAGCACCCTCGGCCTTCTCGCCGCAAGACCCCTCGCCGGGATAGCGGACATTACCGTATGGACCAGGTTTTTCAGCCGTATGATCGTCGGCGTCGCCGTGATCTCCGCAATGTACGCCGTATCGGCCTGCGCCTTCAAACGCGTGTTCAACCGCCATTTCGGTACGGGATACGTTTTCATCGCGGTCTATGCGCTCCTTCCGCTGGGGTTCGAGGGGACTTACTGGATGTCCGCCGCCACGAGGATAGTCACCGGGCTGTTTTTCGCATCGCTCTCGCTGCTGTGTTTCGACAGCTGGTGTGAGAGCGGGAAAAAGCTTCGTCTGCTGCTGTACATAGTGCTGCAGCTTATCGCCTACGGCTTCTACGAGCAGATCATAGTCCTGTCCTGCGCGGCGACTGTGCTGATCGCGATAGTTGCCGGCAGGGAAGCAAAGCGGCGTTCGATCTGGTGCATCTTCTCGTTCATCAGCATGGGACTCTATTTCGCCTTCGTGTCGTCCTTCCCGGACAGCCCGCTCTACGGGAACAAGACGGGGTATGTACTGCCCTTCAGCAGTTATTACTGGAAGGACTTTTTCCCTCAGGTGCTCGAGCAGATCAAAAGCGCGTTTGTCGGCGGCGGCTTTTATACCGTTGCCAAGGGCGCCAAGCGCGGAGCGGCCATGCTGCTGGCGGACAAGAACTGGATCTACGCGATCGCCCTGATAGTGCTTGCGTTTCTGTTTTACAGGCTGGCCAGACGTGACGACGGCCGCTGCGGACGAAAGCTGGCCGCCGTTATCGTGGGGGCCCTGCTGGCAGCCGCACCGCTGGCCCCGTTCTTCGTGGCGGACAGCGTCTGGTTCTCTCTCAGAGGAACGGTCTGCTCGTTCTGCGGCATCGCCCTCGTCGCAGACGCGGTCGTGGCATTTCTGGTATGCAGAACGAAAAAGCCGGGTGAGATGGCGGCCGCAGTCGCCGTCGCGGCTGTGCTGGTCTTCTGCGTCGCTTCCGTTAGCGAGCTTCACGACTACAGGGAGACGACGAAGAACGACGCCGCTTTTACAGAGATCCTTTACGGCCGGCTGAAAGCGGACGCGCGGCTGGACGGTTCGATGAAGATCGCGGTGCTGAACGTGGAACCGTCGTATCTTGAAGACTGCAATTACATCTGGCATGAACACATCCACGGAGTTACGGAGAGCGACTGGGCTCTGTCGGGAGCGCTCGAATGCCGTGCGGATATCGAAATAGCGCCGAAAGTTACGCCGATGCCGGCAAATCCGATGTATCAGCCGTGGAACCACGATACCATGCAGCTTGACCGGTTCGACGTTATCTACCTCTACGACGGTGAAAAGCTTACAGAGGCGCGTATAGCGCCCGAGGGGAGCGGATGGCGTCTGAAGGACGTTTCCGGGGCCAGCCTCGGCTATACCTGGGAGGAAGACGGATACGGATACCTTGAACTCGGCAGGTAGAACAGCGTTTTTGCTTTGATATGCACAGCCCGCCCCGACACCTGATCACAGATGTCTGAGCGGGCTGTTTTAACGAAGTGATTGACCGCGGAAAAGAACGATGGTAGAATCATCACATTATTATCAAACCGCGAGAGGCGGCTCTGCCTATGGGAAAAAGAAAGATACTGTGTGAGTGGCTGCAGATCGTCGCGGGGCTTCTGGTATTCGCGCTGGGCGTCCATCTGACGATTTACGCGAATATTGGACTGGCGCCGTGGGATTGCCTGGGGATGGGCATATCGCTGCACACTCCGCTGAACTACGGCCTGTCCATGACGGCGATGGCCGTATGCATCCTTATTATTGACCTGCTGCTGAAGGAACGGATAGGATACGGAACGATAATCGACGCTCTGCTGACGGGAAATCTCGTGCAGATGTATAACGATCTCAATCCGTTTCCGGAGAATCACAGCCTGTGGCTGGGCATAGCGGTCATGATAGGCGGTTTCGTGTTCATGGCGATCGGCATGTGGATATATATGAGCGCAAAACAGTGCTGCGGTCCCAGAGATTCGCTCCTTGTGGGTCTCGGAAAGAGGCTGCCGCGGGTACCGATCGGTTTCGTGGAGATACTGCTCTGGGCGGCCGTAACGCTGGCAGGATGGCTTCTGGGCGGCCCCGTGGGGATCGGAACGCTCATCAGCACCTTCGGCGCGGGACTGGTCATGCAGCTGATATACTCGGTCATCAGATTCGAACCCAGAAAGCTCGTGCACCGGGACGTGATAGAGGTGACGCGGGCGCTGGCGCGGAAGACATGAAGAGCGGACATAACGGGTAAAAGAATAAGAGGAACAGACGGACCGTCTGTTCCTCTTTTCTGTTGTGTTTGGTATGTTCAGGTGTCCGGCATCAGGCGTAGCCGAGGATGCCCATCGCGAAGGGTATCGCGAACGCGACGAATACAATGAACACCAGCGATGGCACCCATCCTTCCTTCACCATATCCATGATCGAGTAATAACGGAAGTTGTAGGTGAACATCGGAACTGCGTCGGTCGGGAGCAGGAAGGTGACGCCGCTCCAGTAAGCCGTTATGATGGCGAGAGCGGTGATCGGAGCATTGGCGCTCTGGGCCAGCATGATGATAGGTGCAACGGCGAGGCCCGCAACTGCAGGACCGGACGGGCAGAGCCAGTGCAGTACGCAGATAAGAGCGGAAACGGCGAGGCAGATGACCATCGGAGACCAGCTGACTGCTCCGCCCAGAGTGGTGTCGATTATCCATTTTGCAGCGCCCGTCTGCAGGGCAGCTTCGGCCATGGCGCCGACACCGCCGACGAGGAAGGTGCCGTCCCATCCGCCCTTCTGTACGTAATCCTGCCAGGTGATGACTTCGATGCCGGGGAACATGAAGAGGCAGGTACCGAACAGGGCGACGACGGTGGTGTTGAAGATGGGAAGCCAGGTGCTGGCTATCCAGGTGATGAACATAAGAGCGATAACGATGATGCACTTGATCTCACGGGCGGTGAGAGGACCGGAACCGGAGACCATCGTCTTTGCGATCGCAAGGGCATCGTCAGTGATCTTTTCGGGTTTATAGAAGAGGCAGATCCACAAGGCGAAAAGAACGGCGCAGATAAGGCCGATGGGGTAGCCCTGGATCATCCAGTCGAGGAACGTGACGCGGATACCGGCGATCTCTTCGAGAGCGTTGATCGCAACGATGTTGGTCGGGCCGCCGGCAGGGGTCATGAAACCGCCGATAACGGAGCCGGCCGGGATACCGATCATGAGGCACTTGCCGAGGTTGCTGGTGCCGGGGGTCGGGTCGCCGTTTGCTTTCATGATGGCGATACCGAGGGAGGCGAACAGCGCGCAGGTCGGAATGTTCGACATGATCGAGGAGAGAACTGCGGTACCTACGGTGAAGCCGAGAACGAGCTTCAGGGGGCTGTTCTTCGACCAGGAAAGGATAGCGCCTGCCATACGGGTGGGGACAGTGGTGGAGGCGAGCGCCGTGGTGATGGACATGGTACCGACCATGAAGAAGAACACGGAACCGCCGAATCCTCTGAACATGTCTTTCGGAGCGAGAACGCCCAGGAAGCAGATCATGCAGCAGAGAGCGATGGTGGTTACGGCCATGTTCATGGCTTCGGAGATCCACAGGACAAGTCCTGCGATCATAATTGCGAGGGCGGTCATACCCTCGCGGGAAAGGCCTTCAGGCAGCGGAAGCACGCGGGAGAGGATCAGTATCACAACGGCGACAGCGATCATCACGAGCGACTTGGAGTTGCCCTTGGATTTCTCTTTCAACATCCTAAGATTCCTCCGTTTTGAAAAAAGTGAGTTCAGAAAGTTCCAAACACAAATTATAAAGTGATTATTACACGATACGTAAAAATTGTCAATAAGAACAATGCAAAAAAAGGGGCTGTTCGAACGAACAGTTGCCCTCGGGTTACCAATAAGGCGGGACGGCAAAAAGCCGTGTTCTTTTCTTTCGATATTTCTATGGAAGAAGGCTTGTTTTTAATGAAAAATGACGGACATGGACCGTCAGCAGATCACTTGCCGGCGTTGACGTTTTTGCCGGGTCTCGCATATGTGAAAGGCTTTTCGGTGCCTGCGGCCAGACGCTTGATGTTTTCCGAATGGAGCGCGATGACGGCAAGCGCGACGAATACGGCCATGCCGAATTCCCAGGGGCGGAATCCCCTGAATATGACGTCCGTTACGGGAAAAGTGAGTACGGCTATCATCGAGGCCAGGGATACTCTACGCGACAGGGCCGCGACCGCCGCGAAAGTGATTACGGCGACCAGAAGTATGCGCCAGTCGGTCATAAGGCCGATGGCAGCGGACACGGCGACGCCCTTGCCTCCCTTGAAGTTGAAAAAGACAGGACGGCAGTGGCCTATGAGACATGCGACGCTGGCTACTATCAGTCCGCTTTCAGCTCCGAGGAGCATGCGGCCCACGAGTATGGCCAGCACGGTCTTGAGGATATCGCCTGCCAGAGTGGCGAGACCCGCTCCGAGACTGAAGACCCTGGCCATGTTGGTGGAGCCTGCGTTGCGGCTGCCCAGACTGCGGACATCCTTCTTAAAGAACACGGTGCTGATAAGGACCGCTATGTTGATAGAGCCGAAAATATAGCCTATTACAGTTGTAAGAAGATATTTCAGAAGTTCCAATTTTTGACCTCGGTGATCGTAGTATATACGTCCATGCCGTCAGAAACGGCCGTCCTGATATCAGTCCTGCGGGACGACGTTCTTCAGATCAAGCAGTTTCTCGGCAAGGAACTTGGAGAAATTCGATACGATAACGGCGCTCATGACGTAGGAAGTGATATCGTCGTCACCGCCGGACTCCGACATTAGTTCAGAAGCGCCGACGCGGGCGTTCTGCCGGAAGAAGCGCGTAGCGGCGGTATAGATCTCGATGAATCTGGAATATACCGAACGTATGCGTTCCTCATCGTTCAGACTGGGAAGGATCTTGCGTATATAGGATATACTGAGGCTCTGCTTCAGTGTGCAGATCATTATCAGGTATGCGATATGTATGCGCGAGTATTTCTTTTTGACCGGAGCAGGCATGACGCGCATGCGTACATAGTTATTGATGATGCTGGCGGTGATCCGCGGCCCTTCGCCGTCGTCCTGCGGCATAAAGCTCAGATACTGCGATAGCAGGACGATGACCTGATCCATGTAAAGCTCGAGGGAAGGCAGCCGGTCCCAGGACGGGAGAGAGTTCTCGGCGACGTAACGGTCCCACTTGTTGAGCTTTTCCACGACAAGGCTTTTGTCATAATTGGTCATTACAGGTACGCTCCTTTGACTGACAGACTGAACGGCGTCACGACAATACGGTCATTATAATACGCACGGACCGGTTTTGCAATAATCAATATCCTAACACGTAGACACAAATAGTACTTTACACGATAATGAAGATGTGCTAATATAATCTTACATATTAGTTTAAGAACAGGAGCACAGATCATGTCAGAGTTTTCCATCGTTTCCGATTCCGCCTGCGATCTTACGCCGGAGATACTGAAGGAATTCGATATCCGTATCGTCCCGCTCAACGCCCGTATAGGGGACAAGGAATATGTGGACTATCCCGACGAACGGGGCATAGCGCCGGATGAGCTCTGCGAGAAACTGAGGAGCGGACTCCCTGCGCAGACTTCAGCGCCGAGCCTCGAACTCTTTACCGAGACTTTCGAGGAAATACTGAAAGAGGGCAGAGACATACTCTACATCGGTTTTGCGTCGACGCTCAGCGCGACATACAGCACCGGTTCCGCCGCCGCCGGGTTTCTTGCAGACAAGTATCCGGAAAGACGGATAATCACGATCGACAGTTACAGCGCGTCTCTGGGCTTCGGGCTGCTCGTCTATCTGACCGCTATCAGAAAGCGCGGAGGGGCGGGGCTCGAAGAGACCGCAAAGTATGCGGAAGACATGAAGTTCCGCGTCAATCACTGGTTCACAGTGGCTGATCTCAAATACCTGAGGCGGGGAGGCAGGCTCTCCTACGCCAGGGCGACGATAGGCATAGCGCTCCACATAAAGCCAATTCTTCATATGGACGACGACGGCCATCTCACTCCTGTATCCAAAGTGAGGGGACGTGCTCAGTCGCTGAAGATCATCTCCGAAAAGGTGGCGGCGATGGCCGTCAGACCGGAAGAGCAGACCGTGTTCATATGCCAGTGCGGATGCGCCGAGGAAGCGGCGGAGGTAGCCGAGCACATAAAGGAGACCGCCGGCGTAAAAGAAGTGATCATCGGGCCCATCGGTCCGGTCATAAGCTCTCATACGGGCCCCGGCACTATGGGCATATTCTTCGTAGGAGATCACAGATGAGGATCACTGTCATCGGCTGCGGCCGGTGGGGCACATGCATAGCCTGGTATCTGGATAAGCAGGGACACGAAGTGACGCTCTGCGGACGGCCGGAGTCGAAAAGGCTCAGGCAGCTTATGGAGACCCGCAGAAACGAGTATATCGCGATCCCGGAGAGTATACGCGTTTCACATGACCCGTCCTCAGCGCTTGACGCCGACACTGTCGTTATATCCGTCGGTTCGCAGGATCTGCGCGGACTCCTCAGAGGACCTTTCTGTTACCGTATGCAGGGGAGAAGAGTCATACTCTGCATGAAGGGACTCGAGACGGGCACAGGGAAAAGGCTCTCGGAGATCGCGGAAGAGTGTCTCGATCCCTCGAACAGGATCGCGGTGTGGCTGGGCCCCGGACACGTTCAGGACCTGTCCGCGGGGATACCGGCATGTATGGTTATAGACAGCCGCGACGAGGCGCTGAAGAAGGAACTCGCGGAGGTCTTTTCCAGCAGACTCATCCGGATCTATACGGGAAACGATCTGATCGGAAACGAGATCGGCGCAGCTGCGAAGAACGTTGTCGGCATAGCGGCAGGATTCCTCGACGCTCTGTGCTGGCATTCTCTCAAGGGCGCGCTGATGGCGCGGGGCGCACGGGAGATATCCCGCCTGATCTCAGCGATGGGCGGAAACGAGATCTCCGCATACGGCCTGTGCCACCTCGGCGATTACGAGGCGACCCTGTTCTCGCCCTACAGCAACAACCGCAGATTCGGAGAAGCATATGTCCGCGGCGAGAGTTTCGGCAAGCTCGCGGAAGGGTACAGTACGGCACTGGCACTCAACGGTCTTTCGGCCAGATACGGTGTGAGCCTGCCCATATGCGGCGCAGTTTACAGCGCTCTGTATGAGTCGGCCGACGTGAAGGAAACGATAGAATCCCTGTTCGAACGCAGCCTCAAGCCCGAGTTCTGGAGTTAATTGATCTGCATATGCAACAAGGCCGGAACGGCCCTCTCAACAGAGGATCGTTCCGGCCTTTTCCGTGTGTCCGGCGCCGGGTTTACTTCAGGAAACCGTTTATAATCTGTTCCTCGGCCTCCGCTTCGGTAAGCCCGAGAGTCATGAGCTTTATCAGCTGGTCTCCGGCAATCTTGCCGATGGCCGCCTCATGTATGAGCGCCGCGTCGATGTTGTTGGCGTCGAGCTGGGGGACGGCCAGGACGCGGGCGCGGTCCATGATGATGGCGTCGCATTCGGAATGCCCGCGGCAGGGCGCGTTGCCGTTTATCAGCGCGTCGAATTTCTGGTATGAGTCGTCCCGGGCGACCGACCTGGATACGACGTCGGAAGTGGAGTTCTCGCCGTTCATATCCACCTTGTAGACGCTTACAGCGGACTGGCTGCCGTGGGTCATGAGCCGTTCCTGAACCACGAGGCGGGCGCCTTCCGCGAGCTCCGCCGTGGTCACGCGTTCGGTGGAGTCGACTCCGCGGATCTGGACCATCTCAAGCTCGGCCGTGCTGTCGGCTTCGAGATGCAGTTCGGTCACCGGGTTGAGGATGCGTTTTCCGCTTCCGTCGCCTTCGCCGTAGTGTTTCTCGACATAGCGCATCTTTGCTCCGCGGCCCACAAAGAAGCGGTGGATGCCGTCGTGCTGTGAATCCTGGTTCCCGCAGTTGTGTATGCCGCATCCGGCGACTATGACGACGTCGCTGTCCTCGCCGATATAGAAGTCGTTGTACACGACCTCTTTCATGCCTGTCTTGCTCAGGATCACCGGGATATGCACGCTCTCACGCCGCGTTCCTGGTTTTATACGGATATCGAGACCGCTGCCCTCGGGCTTCGGGATTATCTCTATGTTCTCTGTGCTTCGCCTTCCGGCGCTGCCGCCGTCGACGCGTATGTTGTAGGCGCCCTCGGGAACGCCGTGCAGGTCTGCCACTTCGGACAGTATGCGCTTCTGAATATCATCCATGTCGTTCCGTCAGCTCCTTTCCACGAGTCTGGTGCATCCGCTGATCGCGGAAGTCGTGCCTACGAGATGGGGGAATATCTCGTCCTTGGGGCCCTGCCGTTCGATCTGTCCGTCTGCGACGACGATGATCTCGTCCGCGATATCAAGGATACGCTCCTGATGCGAGATGATCAGAATAGAGCCGTCCTCGATCTCGGAGCGCATTATCTCGAAAACACGGATCAGATTCTGGAAGCTCCAGAGGTCAATGCCCGCCTCAGGTTCGTCGAAAACGGAGAGCTTGGGCTTCCTGGCGAGAAGCGTGGCGATCTCGATGCGCTTGAGCTCGCCTCCGGAGAGACTTGCGTTGACTTCGCGGTTTATATAGTCCCGCGCGCAGAGACCGACGCGGGAAAGATAGCCGCAGGCCTCGTCCGTCGTCAGATCGTGACCGGCCGCGATCCGGAGCAGATCCTTCACGTCGATGCCCTTGAAGCGCACCGGCTGCTGCAGGGCATAGCCGATGCCGAGCTTCGCGCGGTCGGTGATGCTGAGCCCGGTCACATCCTTTCCGTCAAATATGATGCGGCCGCCGGTGGGGGCCGCCACACCGGATATAAGACGGGCGATGGTGGATTTGCCGCCTCCGTTAGGTCCGGTTATAACGACAAATTTCTGATCGTCTACTTTGAAACTGACGTCTTTCAGTATTTCGACGGGGCGGCCTTCATCCTCCACCGTATAGCTGACGTTCTGCAGTTCCAGCATTCTGTCACACTCCTTTGCCCGGCTGCCGGGATAACGTAAGCCGGCGCCGTACTATTCTTGTTATTCCTGCCCGGACAGGGCCTGTCCGCAGGAAGGGCACACGTTCTGCCCGCAGGGATCTCCTCGGTCGCAGAGCCTCACGCTTCCGCCGCCTATGATGAGAGGACGGCCGGAGACGATGACCTCCGCAAGTTTACGGCGGGCCGAGCTGTAGATCTCTGTCGCCGTTGTTCGGGATATCTGCATGACGGAGGCGCACTGCTCATGGGTGCAGCCCTCGAAATCCATGAGCCTGACGGCCTCGTACTCGTCCAGCGACAGGGAGATGTATTCTCCGTCGCAGGGAGGGCGTCCGACCGGTTCGAAGTGCGTGTATTCGGGCAGGGAACATATCCTCCTGCAGCGCTGCGGTCTGGCCATGCGATCACCTCCGTTTCCGTTATATGTCGATTATACCCTGCGGACAGCCGCCCGTCAATAGTGAGCGGAGCCGCGGGCGGCAACGGACAATAAAAGAATCGGGAAAAGCGGTTGCGCTTTTCCCGATTCTTTCTATCAGCTGTAAAGGTGATCTTATTTGATCTCGATGGTGGCGCCGACAGCGGTGAGCTTCTCCTTGAGAGCCTCTGCCTCGTCCTTGGAGACGTTCTCCTTGACCTTCGCCGGGATGCCCTCGACGAGAGCCTTCGCCTCGGCCAGGCCGAGACCGGTGATGCCGCGGATCTCCTTGATGACCTTGATCTTCTCGTCGCCGAAGCTGGTCATGATAACGTCGAACTCGGTCTTCTCTTCAGCAGCGGGAGCAGCAGCAGCGGCACCGGCGGCGGGAGCAGCCATAGCGGCGGCGGAAACGCCGAATTCTTCCTCGAGAGCGTGTACGAGCTCGGACAGCTCGATAACGGTAAGAGCTTTTACTTCTTCAATAAGAGCAGCAATCTTTTCGCTAGCCATTGTGATATTCCTCCTGTATTAATTATAAAAATTATGTTTTCTGCGGATCATTCAGCCGCAGCTTCGGGCTCCGCCTCAGCGGGGCCGCCGAGTTTCTCGGCAATGGCCTTGATGACCGCTGCGAAACTCGAGATGGGAGCGAGCATGGTTCCGAGCACCTGTGCCTGAAGTACGGGCAGTGCGGGGATGCTTGCGAGAGCGTTGATCTCGTCAACGGAGAGGACCCTGCCGTCCATGAATCCGCCCTTGATCTCAAAGTGGTTTGCGAACTTGTCCGCATACTCCTTGATGACCTTGGCGGGGGCGATGGGGTCGTCGGCGCTGATGGCGATGGATGTCGTTCCGTTGAGGACGGGATCCAGCTCCTCGAGACCGATGTTGTTGATCGCGAACTTGAGAAGAGTGTTCTTTATGACGGAATAGTCGACCTTCTCTTCGCGAAGCTTGCGGCGCATCTCTGTATCCTCGGCGACGGTTATACCGGAATAGTCGACGAGAACGCCTGCAGTTGCGTTTTTGAGCTTTTCTGTCAGCTCTGCGACGATAGCCTGCTTCTCAGAGAGAACCTTTGCGTTCGGCATGTGTGTTTTCACCTCCAGTTGATAGTGGTGCGTCCGGACAAAAAACTCCCCGCGCCAAAGCACGGGGAGATAGCAAACATAAAAGATGTAAGCTGTCCTCGGCAGGATTTACGGCTTTTGGCCACCTGCTGTCTTTGGAACGCCATGACATACTATCAGAGCTGGACAGTTATGTCAAGCGTTTTGGGACAACTTTTTTCGATTTTTGGCAGGGACCGACTTCCAGCAGGAAAGCCGGTCCCTGCTCCTGTCGTCAGATCTCTATGACGCCGTCGAAGCACTTGAATGCGCTTCCCGTCATGTAAACGGTCTCGTCGGTGACCCGGACCGTCAGATCGCCGCCCGCGAGCTTTACGGTTATATCCGAATCCTTGCTGCAGAAGCCGTTCTCGACCGCAGCCGCGGCGGCGGCGCAGGCACCGGTGCCGCAGGCCTGTGTCTCGCCGTTTCCGCGCTCCCAGACGCGCATCGCCAGGGTGTTCTCATCCATGACGAGCACGAACTCGGTGTTGACGCGCTCCGGGAAGAGCTCGCTGTGCTCGAATTTCGGACCGAGCGCGGCCACGTCGAGGGCGTGGAGCGTGGGTACGAACACCACGCAGTGGGGGTTGCCCATAGACAGGCAGGTGACGCGGTAGGTCTCTCCGCCGATCTCGACGGGGCGGTCGACCACTTTGTCGCCGTCAAGGTTGACGGGCACGAGTTCAGGAGCGAATTCAGCGGGACCCATGTCGGCCGTGACGGTGGAGACCTTGTCGCCTATGGTGTAGACCTTGAGATGATGGATCTTGCTGCCCATCTTTATATCCATCTCGCGCTTGTGGACGATGCCGGAATCGTAGAGGAGCTTGCATACGCATCGCAGGGCGTTGCCGCCCATCCCTCCGGGAGTTCCGTCCATATTGTAGACTCTGGCTTCCGCGTCTGCGCAGTCGGAGCGGAGTATGAGCACGACTCCGTCGCCGCCCACGCCGTGGTGTCTGTCGGACAGCTGGATGGAAAGACTCTCGGGACAGCTTATCTCGCGGTCGAAGCAGTTGAAGTAGATGTAGTCGTTTCCGCACGTCTGCATCTTTGTGAACATGAGCATCATCTTTTTGTCGCGGAGATCGTTGATGTCCACGAGCTCGATGGAAGCGGGGGAGTATCTGCTGCGCAGGCAGTCTGCCACTGCGTTCGCCGTGTCTATCGACGTGAGGCAGGGAACGCTGCGCTCGACGGCCTTCCGGCGCATCCTGACGCTGTCGCGGTTGGGAAGACGTCCGCGGGTGGAAGTGGAGATGACGTAGTTTATCTTTCCGCTCTCTATGAGACTCAGGCTGTTGTCATCGCTGGCGTGGATCTTGCCGACGGTGATGGCGTCGATGCCCGACGCCTCGAAAGCCTTCGCCGTGCCTTCAGTCGCGTAGATGGTGAAGCCCATGTGTGCGAACTTTCTGGCTACGTGCGTTATCTCGGCCTTGTCCCTGTCGCGGACGGTGAAGAATGCGCCGCCGCTCTTCTCAAGTTTGTAGCCCGCGGCGCAGAGCCCCTTGTACAGAGCCTCCTCGCGGGTAGCCGCGATGCCGAGGACCTCGCCGGTGGACTTCATCTCCGGACCCAGATGGGTGTCGACGTTTATGAGCTTCTCGAATGAGAAGACGGGCACCTTGACCGCTACGTAGGGGGACTTTCTGTACAGTCCGGTCCCATACCCCATATCGCTCAGCCTCTCGCCGAGCATGCAGCGGGTGGCGAGATCGACCATGGGGACTCCGGTGACCTTGCTTATATACGGCACGGTGCGGGAGGACCTGGGATTGACTTCGATGACGTAGAGTTTGCCGTCGCTGTCGCTTATGAGGTACTGGATATTTACTAGACCGACGGTCTTCAGCGCCAGAGCCAGCTTCTTGGTGTGGTCCTCGATGACGGCGCGCATGTCGTCGTCGATGTTCCACGCCGGGTAGACGGCGATGGAGTCACCGGAGTGGACGCCGGTGCGTTCGACGTGTTCCATAATGCCGGGTATGAGTATGTCCGTGCCGTCGCAGATGGCGTCGACCTCGAGCTCCGTGCCCTGCAGATACTTGTCTATGAGGACGGGGTTCTCTATATTCTGCGCGAGGATGATCGCCATGTATTCGTTCACGTCCTCCTCGGAGAACGCTATGATCATGTTCTGACCGCCGAGCACGTAGGACGGGCGCAGAAGAACGGGATAGCCTATCCGCTCGGCGACCTCGAGAGCCTGCTCAGTGGTCATGACGGTGTCGCCCTTCGGACGGGCGATCTGGAGATCTTCGAGGAGCGCGTCGAACCTCTCGCGGTCCTCAGCGGCGTCGATGCTGTCGGCCGAGGTGCCGAGGATCCGTACGCCCATTCTGTCGAGAAACGCGGTGAGCTTTATTGCGGTCTGGCCGCCGAAGGCGACGACGACGCCCCAGGGATTCTCGGTCTTTATGATGTTCCAGACGTCCTCGTTCGTCAGAGGCTCGAAATAGAGCCTGTCTGCCGTGTCGAAGTCGGTGGATACTGTCTCCGGGTTGTTGTTGACGATGACGACGTCGTAACCGGCCTCCTTCAGGGACCACACGCAGTGGACGGAGGCGTAGTCGAACTCGATGCCCTGACCGATGCGTATAGGGCCGGCGCCGAAGACGATCACGGTCTTTTTGCCGGAGCTCTTCGCCGCGATGAATTCCTCGGCTTCGTTCTCGGTGCCGTAGGTAGAGTAGAAGTACGGGGTGACGGCGGCAAATTCCGCGGCGCAGGTGTCGACCATCTTGAATATGGCGCGGGCCGGCTTTTCCACCTTGAGGCCGGAGAGCTTTTCGATAAGCCTGTCGGGATAGCCCATCATCTTGGCCTCGAGATAGAGATCCTCATCGAAGCCTTTTGCGAGCTTCCTGTCCATCGAAACGAGATTCAGGAGCTTGCAGAGGAACCAGCGGTCTATCTTCGTCTCCGCGTAGATCTCGTCTACGGAGATGCCGCGCTTCAGCGCCTCGTAGATGACGAATATGCGTTCGTCGGTGCACTGGGAGATGCGTTCGCGGATCTCCTCGTCGCTCTGTTCCTCACAGGTCGGATCGTTGAGGCTGTCGTGGCCGATCTCGGCGCCCCTGACCGCCTTCATGAGAGCCTGCTCGAAGGTGCTGCCGATGGCCATGACCTCGCCGGTGGCCTTCATCTGCGTGCCGAGCGTGCGCTTTGCGTATACGAATTTGTCGAAGGGCCACTTCGGGAACTTCAGGACTATGTAGTCTATGGCCGGCTCGAAGCAGGCGCTGGTCTTGCCCGTGACGGCGTTCTTTATCTCGTTCAGCGTATACCCGATGGCTATGCGGGTCGCAACCTTGGCGATCGGGTAACCCGTCGCCTTGGAGGCGAGGGCGGACGAGCGGGATACGCGGGGATTGACCTCGATGACCTTGTATTCGAGGCTGTCCGGATCGAGTGCGAACTGGCAGTTGCAGCCGCCTTCGACTCCGAGAGCGTTGACTATGTCAAGGGCTGCCTTGCGGAGCATGCCGTACTCGGTGCCTGAAAGGGTGACCGCGGGAGCCACGACGATGGAGTCGCCGGTATGCACGCCGACGGGGTCCACGTTCTCCATGGAGCAGATCGTGATAACGTTCGACATGGAGTCGCGCATGACCTCGAACTCTATCTCTTTCCATCCCGCGACGGACTGTTCGATCAGCACCTGGCCGATGGGGGAGGCGTGAAGGCCGATGCCGGCGATCTCACGGAGTTCGTCCATGTCGTTTACGAAGCCGCCTCCGGTGCCACCAAGGGTGAACGCGGGACGTACTACGAGAGGGAATCCGATCTCGCCCGCAAAGGCGCAGGCGTCCTCGACGGTGGTCACGACCTTGGAGGGTATGACCGGCTGCCCGATGGATTCCATGGTGTCCTTGAAGATCTGACGGTCCTCCGCCTTGTCGATCGTCTCGGGGTTCGCGCCCAGCAGCGTGACGCCGTGGGACTTGAGGAAACCGGCCTTGGCCAGCTGCATGGACAGCGTGAGGCCGGTCTGGCCGCCGAGAGTGGAGAGAAGGCTGTCGGGCTTCTCCTTTTCGAT
The DNA here is from genome assembly GCA_017619535.1 of Oscillospiraceae bacterium. Classification (GTDB taxonomy): domain Bacteria; phylum Bacillota; class Clostridia; order Oscillospirales; family Oscillospiraceae; genus RGIG8048. The sequence continues at coordinate 21,491 of JAFZSD010000051.1, forward strand.
GATGCGTTCTATTACGGGCAGGGTGAGAGGCTCGATGTAGATGTGGTCGGCCATCGAG
>JAFZSD010000052.1 GCA_017619535.1 Oscillospiraceae bacterium
ATCAATTCAAGGCTCAGGGCCATGCTGAGAGACCACAGAGGCCTGTCTGTCGAGAGACGAATAAAAGCGGTCTTCTGGTGGTGCTATATGCACTCACAGAGACCGCTTTCAGCAGCTGAGATACTAAAAGTCATGCCGACAAATAAAAGCATCGCAGCTATTTATAACAGGATATCTACTCGTGGAAAGCTCGAGTATTCTATACCTGATTGGGGAGACGCAGTGGTCTGGAGCGAACTCCATCGGCCCACTAATTACCCTGATATTTGGACTTAGCCACCAACACGTTTTGTCCTATAACTCTATTATAATTATTCAAGCAGACGGCGGGACATATAAAGAGAAACAGCCGGAATATCAGATAAAGGGGTGACAGCTCATGTGCGGCAGATACAATTTCAGCACGGACAGCACCGATGAAAAGCTGGCCGCCATAATAAGCGTCATGGAGCGCAGGTATCCCGGCGAGTTTAAGACGGGCGAGATCTTTCCCGGAGATACTGCTCCCGCGGTTATCGCCAGGGATGGGAAGATAGTTCCGGTTCCCGCAGTATTCGGATTTCAGGGGTTTCGGGACGGCAAGCTCATAATCAACGCCCGCGGGGAGACGGCTGCGGAGAAAAAGATGTTTTCCGAAAGCCTCAAGGAGCGCAGGATCATTCTGCCGGCAACGGGATTCTACGAGTGGGATACTTCCAGGACAAAGTACCTTTTCACGGCAGACGCACGTCCCGTTCTGTATCTCTGCGGCCTTTACGCCGTGGAAGACGGCCGGTACAGGTTCGTTATCCTTACGCGGGCGGCAAACGAATCAATGAAGGAAACGCACGACCGTATGCCTGTGATCGCTGACGAGAGCGAGGTGCGGGCTTATCTTACCGACCCTGCGGCCGCGGCCGGGATCATCGCCGCGGCGTCGCCTGTACTGCACAGGCAGGAAGACGAATAAAACTAAGACGGAAAGGGTATGACCGAACTGATGGTGTTTGATACGGAAGGTTTCTTTGAAGACGTGCTGCGGCAGAACGGACCGCAGCTGAAAAAACGGTTTCGTGACGACGCGGTCATCCGCTGGCATTGTACGGGAGAAGAGTTCTCGCCCGAAGAATATATCAGGGCCAACTGCGAATACCCGGGAAGCTGGAGCGGGGAGATTGAGCGGGTCGAAGAAAGCGGAGACTGTATAGTAATGGCGGCCCGGGTCTTCATGACCGACCATCCGGGATCGTATCATGTCGTCAGCTTCATCACGCAAAGCGAGGGAAAGATTCTGACGCTCGACGAGTACTGGGCGGACGACGGCGAGCCGCCGGAATGGCGCAGAAATATGAATATCGGAAAACCGCTGCGGCAGCAGCGGACATGACAGCCAGGAAAGACGGCCGGAAGGACTGAGAAACAGTCTCTCCGGCCGTTTGTCGTATCTGTGATCCAGACCGATTATTGTATTACGAAAAAAATTTAATGTTTTACGATAAAAAAGTATTGACAAACATAAAATGCGGTGTTATAGTCAAACCATCGAGAGCAACTCGGAAGAGAATCAGATATCAGGAGGAAATAAAAATGAACACACTGAACAAGGTAACCCGCATAATTGCAAGGATCATCGAGATCTGCCACTGGGCCGGCGCCTGCGTCATGCTCGTGCTTCTCGGCTGCTGCGTATTTTCAAAGAGCGCCGCAGAGAAGATGATCTTCGGGGACTTCACCGGAACGGACAGCATCTACGGATTCAGCTTCAAACTTACGGACGCCGCCGGACAGCTCGACATAAGGGCGCTCACCGTACTCGCGATCGCAGGCGTAATCCTCTTCGCGCTGGTGGCGATGATCTTCAGAAACATATATCTCGTAGTCAAGACCTCCGAGGGCAAGACGAAGTTCTCAAAGGGCGCGACGCCTTTCCAGCCGGAGATCGTCCGCATGCTCCGCAAGATCGGCATCTACGCTATCGCGGTGCCTGTCGTCGGCTTTATCATGAGCGTCGTCGGTCACTTCGTCGTAGGTCCGGAGTTCTCGGAATCCAGCGTCGATCTTACAGGCATCGTTTTCGGACTGATCGTGCTGTGGCTCACCCAGGTCTTCACTCGCGGCGTCGAGCTCGAACAGGACGCCGACGGACTTATCTGAGGTACGGTTATGGGACAGATAGTGCTGCGGCTCGACCGCATGATGGTAGAGAGGAAGATGTCGCTCAACGAACTGGCGGACCGCGTGGGGATATCCAACGTGAACCTGTCCAAGATAAAGAACAACAAAGTGACTGCGATCCGCTTCCAGACGCTGGCCGCCATATGCGACGCGCTTGAGTGCGGCGCGGGGGACATTCTGGAATACCAGAAAGACGAATGACCGCAAACAGATACGGAGCACCTCTTCAGCCCGTTCAGGGGAAGAGGTGCTCCGTTTTTACAGATGATATGATCCTTTTTCCGGGTCGTTATTTGCGCAGGAAACGGCGGCGCGGCAGTACGAATCTGCGGATCCCTTCGTTGAAACCGAGGTTCCGCTCGCCCCCGGCGACGTAAGTCGCGATGCTCTTGAGTTCCTCGACTGAGTTTGCGACGGCCACGGACGTGCCCGCGTTCTCCAGCAGGGGGATATCGTTAGTGTTGTCCCCGAAGGCGATGATCTCGCTGCGGTCGAGACCCAGATGTGCGGCCAGACGTCTGATGGCGGCGCCTTTGTCCACGCCGGGGGACATGATCTCAATAAGATGCGACTCCGACTGGGCTATGTAGAGACGGTCTCCGAAAAT
>JAFZSD010000006.1 GCA_017619535.1 Oscillospiraceae bacterium
ACTGTCCTAGAACAGAACACATTCGCAAAAGGAGACAGAATATGGAGATCAGATATGCCGGACCCGGCGACCTTGAATTGATTTCCGAATACGACGAGGACGTCTCGGAGGAAGTGTTCAGTAACGCGATCGCGATGAAAAGGATCATCCTCCTGTTCATCGACGGTGAATTCGAGGGCTGGCTCAGATTCAATCTTTTCTGGGACAACATCCCGTTTATGAATCTGCTGTACCTTTCCGAAGAACAAAGGAGAAAAGGATATGGCAGAAAAATGGTGGAGTTCTGGGAGCGTGAAATGGCGGATCAAGGCTATAACTTCGTTTTGACCTCGACCCAATCGGACGAAGAGGGTCAGTTCTTCTACAGAAAGCTCGGCTATACCGACAGGGGTGCGCTGGTGTTGCCCGACGAGCCGCTGGAGATTATTTTCTATAAAAAACTGAGTGAAAACAACGGTTGAGATACAGGCTTGAGACCGCAGATCAGGCCGGCAGCTTTCGGTTTGTCTGCTGTAAGACGACTTCCAATTTGCCCGGATGTCACTAAAAAGGTATTAATGGAGGTTATTGTATGTTACTTGCCGTTTTCCTTGTTATTGCTGCTTTGTTTGTTGTGCTGGGGATCATCTTTGCTTCAGGTAAAGGTGCAAACCTGATCGCCGGATACAATACAGCCTCTTATGAAGAAAAATCAAAAACAGATGAAAAGAAGCTTCTGAAAGCAATGTCAGTTTTCATGTTTGTTCTTGCAGGATGCTTTCTTGTATTAGCGCTGAGTCAGGTGTTACACGTTAAGTCGCTGATCTGGATCGGACAGGCATTGTTTGTTGTTGCTTTGATCGCAGGACTCATTTACCTGAACACAGGAGATAGATTCAAAAGATAAGAAGATCAGTACGAACCTCAGTTTGCCGATATGTTTCTTCTAAAGCAGACTGTTCAGAACAACGGAGATGAGATCGGCAGACCGGCGTCAGCAGGTGGATTATATGGATAATTGTGATTGGTGCAGCCTGTCTGAAGAAGACAGACGGTTTCAGTTGTACGAGACCGGATCATGGTCTGTTTTCCTTTCGGATGAACAGGATTATATCGGACGCTGCATACTGGTTCTGAAGCGTCACTGCAGTTCGCTGTCAGAGCTGACAGACGACGAGTGGGGCGAGCTCCGCGATCTGATCTGTAAAATAGAGGTGTGTTTAAAGACGGTTTTAGGAGCGGCTCTGTGTAACTGGAGCTGTCTGATGAACAGCTTCTATAAAGATCCGGCGCCCGATCCGCATCTTCATATCCACGTAAGGCCGAGATATGACAAGCCCGTCGTGTTGGGCGGAAACGCTTATACTGACGGCGAATTCGGTCATCACTACGCGCTGAATAAGAGCGGGGCAATACCTGTTGAAGATAAAGAGGAAGTGTTCGGCCGGCTGAAAGGATGGCTGGACCGCTTCCCGTTTGCGGAGGAATGAAATGATCAGATTACTGGGACCGGGAAACGATCTGTATACCGAGACCGGGAAAATTACAAAGACCGGATATCTTGTTATGGCGGTCTCTGCTGTATTTGGATTATTGTGCTTTTTTATCGGAAGGTCGGTTTACGGGAAACTGCTGAAGAGAAGAGTATCCCGGTAGATACCGGTCCGCCGATACAGTATTGATGAAGATCTTATAATTAAAGTTTCACAGCATCGAAGAAAGGATCAGAGTAGCATGTCGTTTAAAGAACACAGGGAAAGACTGTATCAGACTTTGGCGGAAAACACTCTGGTGATCGCCTACGCCGGCATCCCTGTCCATACCAACGAGGACGAATACTATGATTTCATCGTCAACAGCCAGTACTTCTATCTGACCGGGGTGGAGCGGGAGAACACAGCGTTTCTGGCATATAAGACGGCTGAGAAAACACGGGAGATCCTGTTCATCGAAGAGCCTGATCCGAAGTCTGAGCGATGGACAGGAAAGATGTCCACCAAGGAGGAAGTCCGGACGATCTCCGGGATTGAGGACGTACGCTACACGGACGGCCTGGAAGGCGCGATCAGCGGCTTTATGGGGTACTACCGTGTGGAGCAGGCGTACTTCGACCTGTTCCGCTGCGGGATGAACGATCTGCCGGATTACAATATGGTGATGGCGGAAAAGTTCAGCCGGGCCTATCCCCACGTTGCCCTGAAGGACCTTCATGCGGCCTGTACGCCGCTCAGGGAACAGAAGGACGCGCAGGAGGTCGAGAGCATCCGCAAGGCGCTGGACATCACCCGCCGGGGCCTGGAATACGTGATGAAGAACCTGAAGCCGGGCATGATGGAATACCAGGTGCAGGCGGACTTCGAGTATACATGCAGGCGGCTGGGCGCGAAGCGCCAGGCGTTCCCCACGATAGCCGGTTCCGGTCTGAACCGCTGCATGATGCACTACGAGACGAACCACTGCGAGGTGCAGGACGGCTCGCTCATCCTGCTGGACCTCGGCGTAAAGTATGAAAACTACTGCTGCGACATTACGAGGACCTATCCGGCAGGCGGAAAGTTCAGCCCGAGACAGCGCGAGATATATGAGCTGGTACTAAAGGCGAACGGGGCGGTCGCTGCGGCCGCGAAGCCGGGCGTCACCACAAAGGATCTGAACGAAGTCGCGCGCAGGGTCCTGGGGGAGGGCCTCGTCGCCATGGGCCTGATCAAGGACGCTTCCGAGGTGGACAAGTACTATATGCACAGCGTGAGCCACCCCATAGGGATCGACGTGCACGACATCTCTCTGGCGGGCGACGTGCTTCAGCCCGGCTGGGTCATCAGCAATGAACCGGGACTGTACATCGATGAAGAAGCGATCGGCATCCGCATCGAGGACGATCTCCTGATCACCGAGGACGGGTGCGAGGTCCTTTCGAAGGATATAATAAAAGATCCGGATGAGATCGAAGCGTTCATGGCATAAGAACGATGGAAGAGAAAACGATCACAGAGACCGACAGGCTGATACTGCGGAGATACCGCGAAGAAGACCTGCAGGATCTGTATGAATACCTGTCCGATGAATCTGTCGTGCGGTTCGAGCCCTATAAGCCCATGGACCTGAATGAAGCGAAAGAGAAACTCGGCCGGAGGATCCTGAGCGACGAGATGGTCGCAGTCGAGTTGAGATCCGACCGCAAACTGATCGGGAACGTATACCTCGGGAAACGGACTGCAGTGCGCTGGAGCCGGGATATGTCTTCAACAGGCGTTACTGGGGACAGGGATATGCGGAAGAAAGCTGCACGGCACTGATCCGCAAAGCTTTTTCGGAAGGGATCCACAGGATCTACGCCGAGTGCGACCCGTGCAACGCGGCGTCCTGGAAACTGCTGGAAAGACTGGGCTTTACCAGGGAGGCTCATTTCAGGCGGAACGTGTTCTTCTGGAGGGACGAAGACGGAGAACCGATCTGGAAAGACACGTTTGGGTACAGCATTCTGAACGAATAGACATTTCAAAAATCCGGTTTGACCTGCAAGAAGCCGACTGATCAGTTAATCAGAATAGTCGGTTCTCCTTCATGAACGGAGCAATGTTTTCGTGTAGTATTCCGTTGCGGTGTTGAATCAGATCGTTTCTGGTGACCAGATATTTTGGATAGTTATCCTTGATGCTTTCAAGGGGGCGGTATTCTCTGTTCTCTGTGTCTATGCTGTTCATGATCGTCATCGCGACTTGGACATAAGAGTAATCTGTATTGTTTCGTCCGAGAATGAAGTCGCATTCCAGCTTTCCGATTCGGCCGATGCTGATATCGTAGCCTTTTGATCTGGCATAGGTATAGACGGCGTTCTCCAGCGCGGGGCCATAATTGATCCGTTTATCTGTATTCAGCGCAAAGTAAAAACCCAGGTCAGCGAGATAGTACTTCTGTTCCCCGGAAATCGATCTGCGGGACTTCAGGTCAAATCTTTCGCAGGGGTAAATGATTTTAGCTTCCTCTAAAATGTGAATATAACGGTTAAGCGTTTCTCTGCGGATTGGGCATCCGCTTTTCTTCAGGTCATCAAGGATATTAGTCAGGCTCATGGTGGCGCCAAAGTTATTGATGATATAACGCTGAACAGTTTCAAAGACAGAAACATTACGGATTTTCACTCTTTTACGGATATCCTTCTCAAAGATCTCCCGGATTATGCCTCGGATATAGGCCTGTTTATCGGCCCCGTCATATGACAGAGCTTTCGGGAAGCCGCCCTCTGTAAGATACAAGTCAAATTCTGCGGTCAGATCCGGGGAGACCGTTTTTTTCAGAAAAGCTTTCATGCCGAGATATTCCGCAAAACTCAGCGTAAAAACTTCAAATTCCAGATAGCGGCCGGTCAGCTTGGTGGCAAGCTCTCCGCTTAGAAGATACGAGTTGGAACCGGTGATGAAGATGGAGTACTCTTCCTCCTCGCGGTATCCGTTGATCACTTCCTCAAAATCCTTGACATTCTGGATCTCGTCGATAAACAAGTACTTCGTTCCCTCTGCAACAGACCGCTGCTCTATCAAAGAATCAAGCTGGTCTGCTGTTTTTATTTTGCGGAATCCGCGTTTGTCGAGATTCAGGTATATTATGTTTTCATCACGTACGCCATTCTCCTTAAGCTCGAGGGATATCGTTTCCATCAAGCAGGATTTTCCGCACCGTCTGACGCCGGTAATGACTTTGATGATATCGGTGTCGTGATAGAATCCTCTTATTTTCTGCAGGTAGTCTTCCCGCCTGTAAAGCTTCATCTGAATCAACCTCCGTGTTTTTTCGCCTTTCCGGTTATCTGCAAGGCTATTATAGCATGTTTGTGCGTTATTTGCAAGTTAAAGCGGTAACATTTGAAGAAATAATAAAATTTATCGCCTTAACCGCCTATTTAATCGTGCTGATAGTATTGCTGTCTCGCGGCTCTGGCAGACAATTATCCTCAAAACCGAAAAAATGTGCGGTATGATTTGGCTTGTTGGTTCACATGACTGGGCCGGGTCGGATCGTAACGTTCCCATCGACTTGCCGCGGTGACCAGCACCATTTAATATCAAAGGGCAAGTCGGGAAGCTGGCTTACGGATCAGATATTGATAATGTCCGAATACTCGATTAGAATAAAGCCGAACAGCCGGTTCAAAACCGGTAAGTGCGGCTCGGGAGGAATGGAATTGGATACGAAAGGGATCCTTTTATGGGCGGGACTCATCGCGGTCTGCGCGGTCATATACCTGGTCTCGAAGAGGATGAAAAAGCAGATCGAAGAGAACGGCATCGAGACCGACGGCGTTATCTCGCGTATAACGGATACGGGCGATACGACCGAGATCAGCCACTGCTTCTACGTGCGCTACCGCACAAAAGACGGGGAAGAGGTCGAAGGGCTCCTGTCGAACCCCAGATCCGACCTTGCGGAAGGGCAGCGGATCCGCATCAAGTATCATCCGAAGCACAGGACCAACGCCAGGCTGATCTGACGGCCCCATCACAACGACTTCAGCATGATCTTCAGCCGGAGATATCCGGGAGACGGTCATGCAGCAAAGAAAGGTAGTATACGGATATGACGATCAAACTGAACGGCCGGATCGATTCGAACAATGCTGCCCAGGTGGAAAAAGAGATCACGGAGCAGCTGGCCGGGCAGGCCGGCGCGCCCCTGGAACTGGACGCCGGGAAGCTGGAATACATCTCCTCCGCCGGACTGCGGGTGCTGCTGCGCATCCGCAAGGCCCATCCGGACATGCGCATAACGGGCGTCTGTTCCGAGGTCTATGAGATCCTGGACATGACGGGATTCACCGAGATGATGCCGGTGGAAAAGGCCTACCGCGTCGTCTCCGTCGAGGGCTGCGAGGAGATAGGGCGCGGCGCCAACGGCACGATCTACCGCATCGATCAGGACAACGTGGTCAAGGTATACAACAACGCCGACGCTCTCGAAGACATAAAGCATGAGCGCGAAGTCGCAAAGCTCGCCCTGGTCCTCGGCATCCCGACGGCGATCTCCTACGACGTCGTTAAGGTCGGCGACAGCTACGGCTCGGTCTTCGAACTCCTGAACGCGAGATCCTTCTCCAAGATCCTGGCCACCGAGCCGGAAAAGATAGACTGGTGCGTGAAGGAATACGTGGAGCTGCTGCGTAAGATCCACGGCACCCTCGTCCCGGCCGGAAAGCTCCCGGACATGAAGGAGACCGCGCTCTCCTGGGCGCGCTTCGTGAAGGATCATCTGCCGGAGGCCGCGGGGAATAAGCTCCTGGCCCTGGTGGAGGCCGTTCCCCACGACGACCACATGATCCACGGAGATTATCACACGAAGAACGTGGAGCTGCAGGACGACGAGGTCCTGCTCATCGACATGGACACGCTGGCCGTCGGCCACCCGGTCTTTGAGCTGGCCAGCATGTTCAACGCATTCGTGGGCTTTTCCGAGCAGGATCACGAGATCGTCAAAAAGTTCCAGGGCTTCGACTATGAGACCAGCACCGCTTTCTGGCACAAGTCCCTTGCGGCCTACCTTGGGACGAACTGCGAGACCAAGATCCGCGAGGTCGAGGACAAGGCCCGGATAATCGGCTATACCCGCCTTATCCGCCGGTCCATCCGCCGCGGGGAGGCGGAGACCGAGGAGGGCCTGGCGAGGATCTCTTTCTGGAAAGAACGTCTGCTCTCTCTGCTGGAGAAGACGGACACGCTGACCTTCAGCCTGGACGAACTGGAACTGGAGGCTGCGCCGGAGAATCTCGCGGAGGTGCAGGCTTTCGTGGACGAGCGCCTTGCGGGGACGGACTGCACGTCTGAGACCCGGATGCAGATCGCGGTGGCCGTGGAGGAGATCTTCATAAACATCGCCAGCTACGCCTACGCGCCGGGGAAAGGAAAGGCCTCCGTACGCGCGTACGTCACGGAAAGCCCCGCCGCGATCACTATAACCTTTGCGGACCGCGGCGTCCCTTACGACCCCCTGGCCAGGGAGGATCCGGATATAAAGCTTGCGGCCGACGAGCGTGAAGCGGGGGGCCTGGGCGTTTTCATGACGAAGAAGATCATGGACGATGTGGCCTATGAATACAGGGACGGACAGAACGTCCTGACTCTGAAGAAGAATCTGTAAGCAGGAGTGCGGACAAACGGGAGCGAGACATGGACTTTTCCGGAAAGATAGATCTGCATATGCATACAACGGTCTCCGACGGCACCGACACGCCGGAGGAGATCGTCTCGCGCGTCAGAGAGGCCGGGATAGGGCTGTTTTCGGTGACGGATCACGACTCGATCAAGACCGCCGGGATCATCCCTACGCTTCTGACGGAGGACGGCCCCGTATTCGTGACTGGCGTCGAATTCTCCTGCCGTGACGAAGAAGGGAAGTATCACATCCTGGGCTACGGCTACGATCCTGAAGCGGCCCCGATATGCGAACTGGTCGATAAAGGGCACCGTCTCCGCATCGGCAAGGTCAGAGCCCGGCTGGATCTCCTTCGGTCGACGTTCGGTTTTTCCTTCCCGGAGGAGGAACTGGACGATCTCTTCGCCCTCGACAATCCCGGCAAGCCCCATATCGCAAACATGATGGCCCGTCATGGGTACGCGGAGGACAAGGAACAGGCAATCAAGGATTTTTTAAACAAGCTCCGCCTTCGTTCTGAATACATCCGGCCGGAGGAAGCGATCCGCGGCATACTGGACAGCGGAGGGATACCCGTGCTGGCTCACCCGAGCTACGGCGACGGCGATCAGACGATCGTCGGCGAGGCGATGGACGCGCGGCTGCGCAGGCTCATGGACGCAGGACTTCAGGGGGTGGAGGCCTTCTATTCGGGCTTTGCGCCGAAGCTGGTAAGAGAGATGCTCTCTTTTGCTGAGCGCTACGGTCTGTACGTTACAGCAGGCAGCGACTATCACGGAACGAACAGAATGGAGATCCTGGGCGATACGAACCTGGACGAATCTGGCGAACGGCCGGAGGGCCTGATCCGGTTTCTGAACGATGTGAACGTCACGGGTAAATGACGGAGAATGCATAAGCGATCGAATACACGGGTGAATATAGGACTTTGACGGCGGGAGCAGCCTCCGGGCTGCTTCCGCTTTGATGGTTATATCAAAGAAAAGTGACATTTAGCAAGAGAATACACCCTTGAAAAATGTCAAATAAGAGGCATAATAACCATGGAAAACGTACAGAATGCAGCATAGCGGTGATCGATACGCCGAGAAGGAAAATGGAAAGAGCATATGATAAAGAGAGCGAAAGCCGAAGACGCCGGCATGCTCGCAGCGCTGGCGATACAGATGTGGAAGGATAACGATCCCGAAGAACTCGCGGAAGAGTTCCGCAGACTGACGGCGGACGAGGACGCGGCCTGTTTTCTGAAATACACGGACGGCAGACCGGTCGCTTTCGCTCAGTGTCAGCTTCGGCACGACTATGTGGAAGGCACGGACAGCTCCCCGGTCGGGTATCTGGAGGGCGTATTCGTGTCGGAAGGATACCGCCGGAAGGGATACGCCGCCGAGCTTCTGAAGGAATGCGAGAAGTGGGCAAGCGAGAAGGGCTGCACGGAGTTTGCCAGCGACTGTGAACTCTGCAATGCCGAGAGCCTGGGCTTCCATACGGCGGCGGGATTCCGGGAAGTCAACAGGATAATCTGTTTCAGGAAAGAACTGTAGACCTGTTTTACGGTATTGGAGTACGATTACACCTAGTCGGCCTCAATTTAAAAGCGCTAGTATATAAGCAGTTTAATGGCATTTCAGACTGTTTGTGCTAATATATCAGCAATCAGAATCGCCCCCGGACCTGTAGCGGTCCGGGGGCGATGTTGCGTATGTTAGGCTGTTATATTTGTTCCGGCATACTCACTGGTCCAGTATCTGTCCGTCAGTCGAGACGGTGACGACCTGCCATGGGATGAATTTTCCGCTGGCCTTCAGAGCGTCCTCCGCAGCTCTCTGGAGCCCTCCGCAGCAGGGAACCTCCATCCGAACGATGGTCACGCTCTTTATATCATTGTCGCGGATGATCCCGGTAAGTTTTTCCGTGTAGTCGACTGCGTCCAGTTTCGGGCAGCCGATCACGGTGATCTTTCCCTTCATGAATTCCTCGTGCATATTGGCGTAGGCATATGCAGTGCAGTCGGCGGCTATAAGCAGCTTCGCGCCGTCGAAGAACGGAGCTTTTCCAGGCAGGAGCTTTATCTGGCAGGGCCACTGGCCGAGTCTTGAGACAGGCCGGTGACAGACTCCGGACGGCCCGGGCTCAGCGGCCTCGTCTCTTGTGAACCGCTTCATTCGGGAACCCGGGCATCCTCCGGCGGGATGACCGCCGCCCTCCGCCGGGTGGGCCGTCATGGCGGCCCTGTGTTCAGTTTCGTCTTCTTTAGCCGCGATCTCTTCCATAGTCATGTTTTTCCCCCCCTCCTTGGCGGCTTTTACCGCCGCTTCGTCATAAGCGGGAGCCTCCCGCTCCTCAAAAGATATTGCCCCAACAGGGCATCCGGGCAGACAGTCTCCGAAACCGTCGCAGAAGTTTTCCCGTACCAGTTTCGCCTTTCCGTCTATGATCTCGATGGCTCCTTCGTGGCAGGCGCTTGCGCACAGTCCGCAGCCGTTGCACTTTTCTTCGTCTATCTTTATGATCTTCCGTTTCATTTCCGGTTCCTCCTTCTGTCCTCTTGATTCTGTGCCTTGATTCTAGTATGATAAATCAAACAAATCCGTTGTATTTACAACGAAACGGTGATCAAATGGAAAAATATGTACCGCTGCTGAAAAACACAAAGCTCTTCGCCGGCGCGGGGGAAGAGGATATAGCTTCCATGCTCTCCTGCCTCGGGGCAAGGCTCCGCGAATTCGGAAAAGGCGAATACGTGCTGCGTCAGGGGGAGCGTCTCGGCGATATACTCGTCCTGGCGGAGGGGAGCCTGCTCATCCAGAAGGATGACTACTGGGGCAACCGCAGCATACTCGGAAATATAGGGCCGGGGGAGATCTTCGGAGAGGCTTACGTGGCGCCGGAGAGCGGAACACTCCTGAACGACGTCATAGCTGTGGAGGACAGCGCGGTCTTCTTCTTCGACGCGAAGCGGGTCATCACGACCTGCCCGTCCGCCTGCCGTTTCCATACTCTTGTGGTGCAGAATCTGTTCTACGCGATATCCGAAAAGAACAGGAGCCTGGTCAGAAAACTGGACAGCATATCCAGGCGCACGACCAGGGAGAAGCTTATCTCCTATCTGTCTGAAGAGGCAAAGAAGCAGAACAGCGCGGATATAACCATCCCGTATAACCGGCAGCAGCTCGCGGACTACCTGGCTGTAGACAGGAGCGCCATGTCCGGCGAACTCTGCAGGATGCGCGACGAAGGGCTCCTGAAGTTTGAGAAGAACCGGTTCAGGCTTCTGTAGAAGTATCCGAATTACATATTTAGCAAATCGTATACGTGCAAATAATACATATAGTGCTTGACATTAATATGCAAATATTGCATAATGATGTCGAGGGGGTATGTGCAAATGACCGAATTGAGAAAGGTACGGACATCCAAGCGTATGACACAGCAGGAGGCTGCGGACAGGATAGGGGTGTCTTTAAGATCGTATGTCTCCTACGAAAACGATGAGACGAAGAGCGACAGCGCGAAGTATCGATTTCTCCTCCGGGAACTTGAAAATATCGATCCAATCGACGAAGAGCACGGCGTGATATCCAGGGACGAATTAAAAAAGGTTTGCAATGATATCCTGTCGGAATATGACGTGGTTTTCTGTTATCTTTTCGGATCATACGCAAAAGGGACCGCGACCGGAACGAGCGACGTGGACCTGCTGATCTCGGCAGGAGTCACCGGCCTGAAGTATTATGAGCTCGTTGAGAGGCTGAGAGAAGCGCTTCATAAGAAAGTCGATCTGCTCGATACCAAACAGCTGCTGAAAAACGAGGAATTGCTTAACGAGGTCCTTAAGGAAGGAATACGCATCTATGGATAATTTGAAGAACGACGTATACTTTGCGGATAAGATCAGGGATGATCTGGCTTTTGTCGTAGATCACATGAAGGACATAGATGAAGAGGAATTGTCAAATAACGAGATCCTTTTTGATTCTATGATGTTCCGTCTCATTCAGATATCTGAAAATGCTAGAAGGCTGAGCGACGAATACAAAGAAGCACACCCGTCAGTTCCCTGGACAGCTATCTACGGTCTGAGGAACAGGATTGTTCATGATTATGGAAATGTGGATCTGGACATCGTCTATTCAACTCTGCAGGATGACATCCCGGAATTGCTTGAAACCATGAGCTCAGACCGGGATAAGTAAGGGAGGAGAAGAATGAACAGGATCATTTCCAGGGTCGGTTCTGCGATCGTATCTGTGACAGTGCTGCTTTTTGCTGTGTGCCTGATCACTGGTTTTACTTTTGGCTCCTATATCGTCTGTATGTTCCTTCCTATAGGCTATATCATGATGGCTGCGGGCCTTCGCCACGAGAGCAGCGATGACAGGCGGGTGGCCGCGGACGCCGGGACGGTCTTCGCCGCCGTCTACACGGTCCTGATACTTCTGGTCTATTTCGCACAGACCACCAGCGTGAACCTGGGCGGACTGAGCGAAGGCGCGATTGCTGTCCTGGATTTCAGAAGGGGCGGCCTTATATTCAACTACGATCTGCTGGGATACGGAATGATGGCGCTGTCCACTTTCTTCCTGGGGCTTTCCGTCAGAGCGGAGAACAGTCCGGACAGGTGGATGAAGGCGCTGATGATGATCCACGGCATATTCTTCATCGGATGCTTTTTCATGCCGATGACAGGCGTTTTCAGCGGCATGTCGTCCGGAGATACGAGCCGGGGCGGAGTGATCGCTCTCATCGTGTGGTGTGCATACTTCCTGCCGATAGGGATACTTGCGTACAGACACTTCGGAAAAGCGGCTGAGAAATAGCTTTTGAATGATTTTAAATGATGCAAACAACACCGTATGGTGCTACAATACTTTTACAACAACATCCGGGAGGTCCGCGGAAATGAACGAAAAACTGAAAGCGCTGCTGGAACAGCTTTCATCCGTAATATTCGGCAAGGAGAAGGAGTGCCGCCTGACGGTCTGCGCTCTGCTGGCGGGGGGAGACCTGCTGGTGGAGGACGTGCCCGGCGTGGGCAAGACCACCCTGGCGGTGGCGCTGGCCAAAAGCCTGGCCCTCAGCTTCGGACGTATCCAGTTCACGCCCGACACGCTGCCCGGCGACGTGACCGGCTACAGCACCATCGACATGCGCACGGGCGAGCTCTGCTTCCACGAAGGCCCCGTCATGCACAATATAGTTCTCGCGGACGAGATAAACCGCACGTCCCCCAAGACCCAGGCAAGCCTCTTGGAGGTCATGGCTGAGAGACAGGTGACCGTCGAAGGCCGCACCATCCCACTGCCCAGGCCATTCATGGTCATAGCCACTGAGAACCCGATCGAGTTTGCCGGCACCTACCATCTGCCGGAAGCGCAGCTGGACCGTTTCCTCATGCGTATTTCGATGGGCTATCCCTCCGAGGCCGACGAACTCGAGATGCTCCGCGCCAGACTTGCCGGCGCCGACCAGGCCTCCCTCGAGCCCGTGCTGACGGGGGAGGAGGTACTGGAACTGCAGAAGGCCGCCGCGGACGTCCGGGTGACCGACGAGGTCATGAGATATATAATCAGGATCATCTCCGAGACCCGGAAGAACAAGAGCCTCACCCTTGGAGCGAGCCCCCGCGCCACGATAGCGCTGGCGTCGTGCGCCAGGGCATGGGCCCTGCTGGAGGGACGGGATTACGTCACGCCCCAGGACGTGCAGGCGGTTGCGCCCTACGTGCTGACCCACAGGCTCGTACTGTCGCTGGAAGCCAGCATGAGCTCCGTCACCGTTTCCGGGATACTGAAAGAATGCGTAAACAGGGTGGCTGCGCCCCCGGTGCTTAAGGTATGAGCCGAAAGAAGACATCAAGGATACAGCGGAAAGAGAAGCGCAGACAGAGGCGCCCGATCCGTATCCGGCGTCTGTTGGCCCTGCTGGCCGTGATAGGAGCCGCAGTCCTTATAGTCTTCCGCGGCGGGCCGGCCAGCTATCTTCTGTTCTGGGCGACCCTTATACCTCCGCTCTACGCCCTAATATGGCGGCTGACCGCGGGACGACGCTTTTCCGCCGTCATGCGCACGGACGCGTCCACAGCCCTGCGCGGCGAGCGCCTGGGCTGCACCCTGCGTCTCGTGAACAATTCCATACTGCCGGTCCCCGCCGTATCCTACAGGATGAGCGGCGGACGGCTTCGTTACGACGAGACGGAGGAGCAGCGGGTATCCCTTGCGCCCGGAGAGGCTCTGGACATCCGTTTCACGCCCCGGTGCCTCCACTGCGGCAAGGCCGAGACCGGCGCTGCGGAGATACGGCTGCGCGACCCCTTCGCGCTCACTGAAAAACGCCTTTCCGCCCTTGCGGCGGTCCATGTCGAGCCGCGGCAGCTCAGGCTGCCCCGGCTTATAGTCGCGCCCGCGGAGGAACGGGAGCACCGTTCCGGACCCAGGGTATTCCTTGGAGAACGCACCCCCAGCGGCGAGCTCCGGGCCTACCAGCCCGGGGACGACGTGCGCCGCGTCAACTGGAAGGTGAGCGCCCTCCAGGGACGCCCCATAATCAGGGACACCGAACCGGACACCAGAAACGAGATGGTTCTGATACCCGATCTGCGGGATGCTCTTCCCGCGGACGAGATGGAAGAATACCTGGCGCAGGACAGCGTCCGGGAGGGCACTCTGGCCCTTGCGGACTGGTTCCTGCGCCTCGGCATACCCATGCGCGTGCTCCCCGACGAGGACCGGGAGGTCAGCGTCCGCACGGGAGAGGACCTGCAGAAGCTCCGCGCTCTCATGAACGGGGACTGCTTCACGGGCTCCAGACGCACTGACGAGATGCTGGAGACGGACATCGCGGCGGGCCGTCCGGTCCGGCGCTACATACTCCTGACATGGGAGGCCGACGAGGCGCTCCTGCGGCGGGTCGCCCGCTGCATAGGCCTCGGAGCGGAGATCACTCTCATCAGCATCGGCGGAGGAAAGGATCTGAGGTCCCAGGCGGAGACCGTACAGCGCCTTGAATTCCGTCAGGTCAACGCGAGGCGCGACATCCTTGCCGTTCTCAGCGGCGGAGAGGGGGGAGCGCTGTGAAACATCCCCTCTGGAACGCTCTGCCGAGATGGCTGATGACCTGGCTCGTATGCTTCGCCCTCAGCCAGGGGCTCGCCCTGTTCACGAATACGGGCCTGCGCTGGTGGCTGGCGGCCGCCGTCCTGCTCGTATGGTGCTGCCTGCTGGCCCTGGCCGAGAGGGTCGGCCGTTTCTGGGCCGTCCTGGCACTCTGGGTCATAGCCGTCGCTGTATGTCTGCTCGTATTCGACCGCGGGCTCCTGCTCGGGACCGCCCGGGAGATACTTGCCCGCAGGGGCACGGACGGCTCCTACGGCGAGATCGTCCTGCTCATGGCAAGCTGCACCGCGGCCCTTCCCGTTTCCCAGATGCTCCGTTCCTACGGCGTGCGCTTAGCGCTTTGCGTACTGTGGATCCTTCTGTGGATCGCTTCCGCGATATTCGAATGGCCCATGACGCGCTTCATCCCGGCGGCCATGGCGCCGGTCGTCCTGTTCACGGTGGCTGAGACCGTGTCCCGGGTGCGGGGCGACCCCGAACCGCAGGGACGTCTGAGACGCGCGATCCTGCTCACCCTGATCCCTGCGCTCCTCCTTTCGGTGCTGCCGTCGCCCTCGGAGCCCTACGGCTATCCGCTCCTGCACTCCGTCGCCGAGAAGGTGGAGGACCTCCTGTACGACGTGAACACGGCCCTGCGCTTCAGGCACACGGGCGAGAAGCAGTTCGGCATAAGCTTCAACGGCATACCCGACGACGCGGAGCTTGCCAACGGCGCGCAGATGGAGCCCGTCGCCGTGATCCACGCCAAGGCCGACGAGACCACGGACGGACCTCTGTACATCTTCGGCAACGCCTGGAACTACTTCGACGGGCGGAGCTGGGGCTCCACTCTGAAGAGCGGCACGGCGGACTCCCTGAGATGGACACTTGACACCGCGGAGCACATGTACGCCCTGTGGCGTTATCTGGGCGAGGGGAACGCGTCCGGGTTCTCCGACTATTTCAGAAAGAACAGCGTATATCTCAACTGCCGCGACCTGGACGCGCGGACGATGTTCCGTGCCCAGGACACGACCAGTTTCTTCACAAATACGGACAGGTATCCCTACGGCGACTCGCCCACGGGCATACTGTTCAGATACGTCCAGACGGAAGAGGTCTGGTACCGCGTCTATTACCTTGAACCCAACTCCAGGACCCTGGACGGGCTGATCAGGGCGTCGGAGGGGAAGACCTACGACAAGTCCCTCTACGCCCCTCTCTGGAAGACCCTCGCGAATGATTTTGAAAACGACTTCGAACTGGATATCTGGGAGGGCGTGAATCTGGAGCAGACCCTGGCGGCCAGGGCGGAGCTCATATACGACGTGTATCTCGACACTTCCTCCGTTTCGGACAGGGCGAGGGCCCTGGCGGAGGAGATCACCGCGGGGTGCGGGAGCGACTACGAGAAGCTCACCGCCATCGCCGCCTATCTGAAGGAGAACTATGCCTATACCCTGCGTCCGAAACAGGTGCCGGAGGGGGAGAATTTCCTCGACTGGCTGCTGTTCGAGGGACGCGAGGGCTACTGCACGTGGTACGCCACCGCCGCCACGCTCCTGGCCCGCTGCGCCGGCGTGCCCGCACGCTTCGTCCAGGGCTACCGGGCGTCGCTGCCGGGAAAAACGTTCAAGCAGCTGGGTCCCGGAGACGCCCACGCCTGGTGCGAGGGATATATAACGGGCTACGGCTGGGTCACCGTGGAGGCGACCCCGGGCCTTGAGGGCCAGAGCGCCGGATGGATGACGCAGGAGGAGAAGAAAGAGGCCGGCATGGAGGAACCCGAACACGTGCAGAATCCCGAAGGGGAGCCCGTGCCCGGCGGTCCCGACTCGGAGGGAAAGAACCCGAATCCGAAGCCCGTCCCGCAGGGAGAAGCCTGGGGGGACATCATCGTCGAACCGGATCAGGAGGAAGAGGCGTCCGCACGCAGGTTCCCGGTATGGCTCGCCGTGCTCATCCCCGTCGCGCTTATAGCGGCGGCAGCGGCTCTGCTGCTCCTGCGCAGATCCCGCAGAAAGCGGCGCTACGAGGAGGCCGACCCCTCCGAAAAGCTGAGGCTGGACCTTGAATCCCTGCTCCGCGACCTGAGAGGCAAGGGATACCCGAGGAATCCCGAGGAATCCCTGAGCCAGTATTTCGGACGCCTGCCCTGGCGCTTCCTCCTGGGAAACGCCGTGGAGGCGAAGGAGATGGCGGACCTTTACGACAGGACCTTCTTCGGGAAAAAGGCTCCCAGCGAAGAGGAGCTTGAGAGACACCGGAGGTTCGCCGGCAGGTTCAGGCCTCACACTCTGAAGCAGAGGCTGCTGTGGTACCGCCTGCAGCTGTAGAAAAGACGCGCAAAGCCCTGGGATCGGAGAGGATCTCAGGGCTTTTCCGCACCATGCGGGGATATGCACATTCAGCATAAGCATTTTTAAATATTTTCCAATAAATGTGTAGTAATGCAGATGCTTATATAGTATAATCACAGATGAGGTAAACCCGTTCAGATCACAAGTAAGGTCAAACGTTCAAACATTCTTATGGAGGTAAATGAAATGAAGAAATTCAAACCCATCGTATGTCTGGCTCTGGCCCTTGTAATGCTGTTCGCGCTGTGCGCCTGCACAGGCGGCAAGACCGAGCCGAAAGGCGAAGAGAAGCAGGAGTATACCGACACCTACAACATCGTATACGCCACCACCGACGCCCAGGGAAGCATCTTCGACGAGATGCTCATCACCCCCATGAAGGAAGGCATCGAGAAGAACTCCAACGGCAGGGTGACCCTTGAGGTCTATTACAGCGGCACCCTCGCCAGCCAGGGCGGCATCATCACCGCCATCGACTCCAAGAGCTGCGACGCCGGCGGAGACGCGCCGTCCATGTATGCGGGCGTGTATCTCTATTCCGAGCTCGCCAACACCCCCGGCATCGACTACGGCAACATCAGAAACTACACCCTCCTTATAAACGACTATGACGACGTCTATCCGGACGAAGGCCTCTCCAAGTACTACATGTTCTGCCGCTGGGCGGCCGGCCTCTTCGGATTCACCACCACCAACAAGCCGATAGAGAAGGTCGAGGACTGCAAGGGTCTGTCCTTCCGCGCCACCGGCAACATCATCCCCTACACCGAGGCCCTGGGAGCCACCGGCACCTTCATCCCGATCTCCGAGCTCTATGAGTCCCTCCGCCTCAACGTCGTCGACGGCGCAATCACGACCCTCGACAGGATCGCGTCCGACTCCTATTTCGACATCTGCGACTACTTCACCAAGATCTCCTGGTTCATCGGCGACCACATCGAGATCCTGAACATGGACTTCTACAACAGCCTTGATCCCGAAGCCAAGGCGGCCATCGACAAGGCCTCCACGGAGATGCTCGACAACGCTCTCGCCTGGGGCGACTACGTAGTCGACAACAGCCGCAAGCTCTGCGAGGAAGGCAACCCCAATTTCAAGTACATCGAATGCAGCGACGCTGAAGCCCAGAGATTCACCGACGCCGCGGCTGACATCCTCCAGGCCAAGGTCGACGAGGTCAACGCAGCCGGACTCGACGGCGACGGCGCTGTCGAATGGCTGAAGAACAACGCTCAGAAATACGTAAAATAAACTGTTACCGGGCATTACTGATTCGTTCTGATTCGGAAGCGGCGGCACGGCATTTGGCGCCGTCCGCCGCTTCGTTTTTATCCATCGTCCGCCCCTCGCGCGCATACAGCGGCTTTAAAGCGCGTTTCGCGCGACCGGGCTGAGAACGGAGGCAAATATGACAAAGACTGTTGACAGGATAACGAAGTTCCTGACGATAATCGCCGGCGTTATTTTCGGCATCGTCGTCCTGATCGTCGTGGCGAACGTTATCGGGCGCAAGGTCCTGAACCTGCCCATCAAGGGCGCCACCGAGCTGGTCCAGTACGGCATCATGCTGGCCGTAGGACTGGTCATGGCCCGCACGGGCTTCGAGGGGCGCCACATCTGGGTCTCCCTCCTGGTGAATAAGTTCGGCTACGTGGGCAGCCGCATATTCATCGCGTTCGGCTGCCTGTGCGGCACCGTGATCTTCGCCATACTCGGGTATCTGTTCCTCACCGAGATGCCCACCTATTTCGGCACCGCCGGCAGAGTCACCGAGGCGGTCCACATCCCTTACTACATCATCTACGGGATAATGGGCGTCGGCTTCGTGATAGCGACGCTGGAATACCTTTACGAACTCGTAAAAAACACCGGCCTGATCTTCAAGAAGCCCGAAGAGGAAAAGGGCGGGGAAGACGCCGGTGATCAGTGACACGGACTGATCTGCAGATAAATTCCTGAACGAAAGGGGCGTTTGAAACATGGCGACTTCTGTACTGATCGGACTTCTGTGTCTCGTCGGTTTTCTTGTCCTTATATTCATAGGCGTGCCCATCTCCTTCGCGATGGCCATAAGCGGTCTCGTGGGCTTCGCGCTCATCAGATCGACCGGCGCCGCGCTGTCCACTTTCAAGGAGGGCGTGCTGAACACTTTCTCGAACTACACGACCAGCGTCGTGCCCATGTTCGTGCTGATGGGGGAACTGGCCACCGAAGCGGGCATAGGCAACGACCTGTTCGACTGCTTCCAGGCCATCAACGGCCACCGCAAGGCGGGCCTCGCCAACGCCGCCCAGGTCGTCTGCGCGATCTTCGGCGCCATCTGCGGCTCCACCGCGGCCACCGGCGCCATGATGTCCCGCGTGGCGTATCCCCAGATGCAGCGCTACGGCTACTCCGAGGAGCTGTCCACCGGCGCCATCTCCGCGGGCTCGTGCCTGGCCAGCCTTATCCCGCCGAGCCTGTCCCTCATAACCTACGGCCTCTGCGCCGAGACTTCCATCGGCAAGCTCTTCGTGGGCGGCATCCTGACCGGCATCCTGCTGATGGTGCTCTTCATCATCACCATCCAGATATCCTGCGCCATCAAGCCGTCCCTGGCTCCCGAGAAGGCTCCCAAGAAGACTTTCAAAGAGAAATGGACCGCCATCAGAAAGGGAGGCTTCATAGAGATAATCCTGGTGTTCGCCATTGCCATGGGAGGCATGTTCTCCGGCTGGATCACCGCCACAGAGGCAGGCGCCATCGGCTGCTTCGGCATGCTGATAATCGCGATCATCTTCAAGCGCTTCACCTGGAAGGTGCTGACGAACGCCATCAAGAACACCCTGGTCATGACCGGCTTCGTATACTGCATGCTCTCCTGTGCCAAGATGATGGCCAGCATGTTCACCCTCAGCCGCATCCCGACGGCTCTCGCGGCCTACGTCGCCCAGCTCAGCATAGGCAGGATCTGGATCATCCTGATCCTCACCATCATCTATCTCATCCTCGGCTGCTTCATCGACGGCGTGCCCCTCCTGCTCCTGACCACCCCGGTGTTCCTGCCCATAGTCCAGGCCATGGGCTTCGACTCCGTCTGGTACGGCTGCTACATGGTCGTCATCATCGGCCTCGGCGGCATCACCCCGCCGGTGGGCGCCCAGTGCTACGTGGTCGCGGGAAGCACCAAGGCTCCTCTGGTGACGGTCTTCAAGGGGTCGCTGCCCTTCATCGGAGCCTACGTGGCCTGCGCCATCATAATGGCGCTCGTTCCCGGCGTCGCCACCTGGCTGCCGAGCCTCATGTACTGATAAGAAAGCAAATATAGATATCTGAGAGGTTTTTGCAATGAGTAACACCAAATATCCGCATCTGTTCTCACCCATCACCCTGGGAAAGACGATCTTCCGCAACAGGATCTTCGCCGGACCCTCCGGCTACAGGCTCACCACCTACGACAACATCATGCCGGAAGAGGGCTTCCAGTACTACCGCAGGAAGGCGATGGGCGGCTGCGGCGCCGTGGCGTCCGGCCAGTTCATAGTCGACAGCGAGTACGGCCTGGGCCTTCCCAACGACATCTGCATCGACGATCCCCTCACGTCCATCCCCCTGGGCAAGCTGGCCTACGCCATAGCCCGCTACGGAGCGGTGCCGGTGGCGGAGCTGTCCCACGTGGGCATGCACGCGAACTCCAACTCCGCAGTCGCGGGAAGCGGCACGCTCCGTGAAGGCGGAGCCTACGGCCCCGTGGAGATGGAGCTCAGAGGACGCACCATAATGCCCGCGGACGACGCGGCCATCGAGCGCATCATCACCCGTTTCGCCGACGCGGCCGGAATGGCCAAGAAATACGGCTACGGCATGATCCTCATCCACGCAGGACACGGCTGGGGCCTCCATCAGTGGCTGTCGCCCTCCATCAACACCAGAACGGACAAGTGGGGCGGCCCGGACATCGAGAACCGCGCACGCATAGTCGTCGCCGTCTGCGACGCCTGCCGCAAGGCCGTGGGCCCCGGATTCCCCATCGAGATCCGCATCAGCGGCAGCGAGTGCCACAAGGGCGGCTACGACGTGGAGGAAGGCGTCAAGATAGCAAAGCAGCTGGAAGGCCACGTGGACCTCATCCACGTATCCGCCGGCAACCACGAGGTGCCCGAAGTCTTCACCGTCACCCATCCGACCATGTTCCTGGGCGACTGCTGCAACGTCAAGTACGCGAAAGAGATAAAGAAGAACGTAAAGACCGCCGTGGCCACCATCGGCGCCATCGGCGAGGCAGAAGAGATGGAGGAGATCATCGCCTCCGGGACCGCCGACGTGGTCGAGCTGGTCCGCAGCCTCATAGCCGACCCCGACCTGCCCAACAAGATCCGCACCGGCAGGGAGGACGAGATCAAGGTCTGCCTGCGCTGCCTGAACTGCTTCTCCAAGCAGCAGTCCCACGGCGTCAAGTACTGCGCGGTGAACCCCGAGAGCGGCCACGAGCACGAGACCCTCTACGCGGCGGCCCAGTACGGACCCAGGAAGAAGGTACTGGTGGCGGGCGGCGGCATAGCCGGCATGGAGCTTGCCCTCACCGCGGCGCGCCTCGGACACGACGTCACCATCTGCGAGAAGAAGGATCAGCTTGGCGGCGCCATCCGCTGCGAGCAGAACGTCCCCTTCAAGCACAAACTCGAGGAATACATCGAGAATCAGATAAGCTGCCTGAAGAAGGCCGGCGCGAAGATCCTCCTGAACACCGAGGTCACCCCGGAGTTCGCCGAGAAGTTCGGAGCCGACGTGGTCGTTGCGGCCATGGGCGCCCGCCCGATAAAGCCCAACATCCCCGGCATAGACGGAGCGAACGTCATAGGAGCGGAGGACGCCTACGTGCATCCCGAGAAGGTCGGCAAGACCGCGGTCGTCCTTGGCGGCGGCCTTGTGGGCGACGAGCTGGCCCTCTATCTCACCATGCTGGGACGCAAGGTTGAGATCGTCGAGATGATGGACACGATAAACGACGGCGGCAACTATCTCCACACCCTGGGCCTCAAGAACGAGATGAACAAGTACAACATGACGATCAACTTCAACACGAAGGCCGTGGAGATCACGGACAAGGGCGTGCGCTGCGAGACACCGGACGGCGAGCGCTTCTTCGAGGCGGAGACCGTCATCTACGCCGTAGGCCAGAGACCTCTCAGGGAAGAGGCCTACGCCCTCAACTTCTGCGCGCCGGAGTTCTTCGCGGTGGGCGACTGCATCACCCCGCAGAACATCCCCGCGGCTACGGGACCCGCCCACGACATCGCCGTGAACCTGGGCCGCGTCTGACCGTAAGACGGCGCGCGATACCCCAAAAGAACACCTGAAACGCGGATGCGGCCGGAACGGTCTGTTTTGGCCGCATCCCCTTTATACCGCAATATCCGAGGAGGAAGACCATGTTCGAGGAACTCGAAAGGCTGCAGGACAGCTTCATAAACGACTACGGCATACCCGGCAACGACTGCATCGTCTTAAAGGACGGGAAAGTGGTCTACCGGCGCTTCGCCGGATACTCTGATCTCGAGAACAGGATACCCATGAACGGGAAGGAGATATACAACATCTACTCCTGTTCGAAGCCCATAACGGCGGCGGCCGGGATGCAGCTCATTGAGAAGGGCGTCATCCGTCTGGAAGACCCCCTGTACGAATACATCCCGGAATACCGGAACGTGTACGTCCACACCGGCGGGGAGCTGGTGCCGGACCCGGCATTTCCAAAGAGGGTGACGAGGGTCGGCGGAGAGTTCGTCCCCGCGAAGAACGTAATAACCATCAAGGACCTGTTCTGCATGACGGCGGGCTTCTCCTACGACACCGACGCGAAGTGCTTCAAGGAGCTTTGGGATGAGACAGACGGAAGGTGTCCCACGGTGGAGGCAGCCAGGGCTCTTGCAAAGGAGCCCCTGCTGTTCGAGCCGGGAGCCCAGTGGGAGTACAGTCTGTGCCTCGACGTGCTGGCGGCGGTCATAGAGATAGCCAGCGGCAAAAGGTTCGGGGAATACGTCCGGGAGAACATCTTCGAGCCCCTGGACATGAAGGATTCCACTTTCCTCCTGCCGGCGGAAAAGCTGGATGCGGTCTGCGCCCAGTACCAGTGCGACATCTTCACACGCGAGATGAAAAACTGCGGCAAGGAGATAAACAACGTGGACTGCCGGTGCCACCCCTACAAGATAGGCAGCGAATACGAGAGCGGCGGAGCCGGATGCATCTCCACGCTTGAGGACTACGTGAAGTTCATGGAGGCCCTCCGGAAGGGCGGCGTCATCCTCAGCAAAGAGACGACGGACCTCATGACGACGGACATGCTGAACGCGCAGCAGAAGAAGACCTTCTGGCAGGCCGGCTACAGCTACGGCCTTGGAGTGAGGGTCCCGGATCCGAAGCAGGGAACCACGGATTTCGGATGGAGCGGAGCAGCGGGCGCCTACATGGCGATAGACCGGATAAACGGCATCACGTTCTATTACGCCCAGCACGTGCTGTTCTCGAAGATACTGGACATGAGGGCGGACCTTTACAGCGCCGCCAGAAGAGCCCTGACAGGCAGATGATCCGCATCGGCTGCCGGACTGCATGCTGAGCGTCAGGGGGATAGTATATGAAAAACAGACGCGATAAGGCCACAGAATACTTTATGAAGAACATGCACTGCTCGCAGGCAGTGCTGGCAGCGTTTTCCGAAGAATGCGGGATAACGGAAGAGCAGGCGTTCAGGCTGGGGTCCTGCTTCGGAAGCGGCATGCGCAAAGGCGAAGTCTGCGGAGCGTGTACGGGAGCGCTCATGGTCCTGGGCCTTCTGTACGGGCAGAGCAGCATCGGAGACACGGAGGGCCGGCAGCGGTCGAACGTGGTGAACGATCTGATGATGGAACGCTTCAGGGAAGCAAACGGTTCATATATCTGCAGCGACCTGCTGGGGTATGATATCTCCACGCCGGAAGGCGTTCAGAGGGCGAGAGACGAGGGCCTGTTCACCGGATTCTGTCCGAAGATGGTGGCCAGCGCGGCGGATATCCTCGAAGAGATCATAGGAAAAATTGAAAACGGCGGGACAAAGCAGCTTTAAGGAGCCTGTGCTCCGGCAGTTTATGAGATCATGAAAGCGGGTGCGAAGACGATGAACGAAGAATGCCTGATCTGCAGGGCTCCTCTTGAATATCTCGAGAAAGAAGAAGAGATGGAGTGCGCCTTCTGTCACAGAAAGGAAAACAGCAGGACGCGGTGTATCAAAGGGCACTATGTCTGCGACGACTGCCATACAAGGGGGATCGATGCGATCGCCGGCATCTGCCTGAATACGGATTCAAAGGACCCCGTTGAGATCGTCCGCATGATGATGGCCGAGCCGTTTTGTCATATGCACGGTCCTGAACATCATGTGATGGTCGGATCCGCGCTTCTGGCAGCGTATAAGAACGCGGGCGGAGACATCGATCTGGAAGAGGCGCTTAAGGAGATGCAGAGCAGGGGAAAGAAAGTCCCGGGAGGCTCATGCGGATTCTGGGGAGCCTGCGGCGCGGGGATCAGCGCCGGGATGTTCGTGTCCATTATTACAAAAGCGAGCCCCCTGACGGAAGGATCGTGGGGACTGTCCAACCTGATGACGGCAAAGGCCCTTGAAGAGATCGGAAAGATCGGCGGCCCAAGATGCTGCAAGAGGGATTCGTATCTGGCGATCCTCAGCGCCGTTGACTTCGTGAAGGAGCGCTTCGGTGTGGAAATGGAAAACAACGGGGCGGTCTGCACTCATTCCGGGATGAATAATCAGTGCATCGGAAACAGATGCCCATTCATTCGGGAAGCGGATAAGGCTCGCTGACGATCGTTTTGAAACGACGCACCGACGTGCTCGGGGCATAAATATGCGGCATGACAAGACAGACCGAAGGCCGGTATCAGCACATCTGCTGATGCCGGCCTTTCGCGCTGCCACGGAAAAATATAAAACGGATGTGGGCGTTTACTTGACTGTTACTTGACGGTTACTTGACTGACGTGGGAGTACGGGCTTTTTCCATCATTGCCAGTTGCGTCTCAGGACTTCGCTCTTCAAAAACATTGTATTCTTTTCAGAGGATTTGACCGGATGCAGTTTGCCTGACTTCACGAGTTCATTTATATACTGCCTGGAGCAATTCAGGATCTCCGCGGCTTCCGCCGCATTGATGATCCGTTCGGAGGCAAAGGCGCGAAAGTCATCCGCTGTCAGCGGGACCCGTTTGCCCATTTTGTAGAGCTCAGAATCTGAAACGGACAGGTTCTCGTCCCACTGGATGCCATAGCCTCCGGTCTGGATATGAACACGGGCAAAATAGTCCGGCCGTCTGGAAAGGACAGAAAAGCGCTGAGCTTTTTCAAAGTACTCTGTCAGATCACACCTGCGTATCGTCCCGTCGCGGAAGAAAACGAGGAGGCTGTTATTCTGAAGCGGAACGACATCCTCGATCTTCCTGTCAAAGCGCCGGATGATCTTATTCGGCAGAGCTTTCTCGTCAACCGGTACCAGATAATAATCATCCTGTTCGCAGCGGCCCGATGAAAGCATCAGCAAAGAGAACTCGTCATAGCTCTTCAGGCCGTTGTCCCGAAGGATCTGGCCGATGTTCTGGCGGTCGGGAGGAACGATCCTCTGCTGGACCCATATCCTGCTCCAGTAAGAGTTGACGGTATGCTCTCCGTTCTGAACAAAGGAAGAAAGCAGCAGAGGCGTTTCCCAGGGATCCGCGTTTTCCTGAAGTTCGATATAAAACCGCCTGTCGACCTCATAGTAAAGGAGATACGCAAGGTCTTTCTGGCGTTTATCCGTTGCGTCTCGAATTGCAAAGATCTTCATAATAACACCACCGATTCCAAATCATATCCCATATCTTATCCTGCAGGTTCTGCGAAATGATATCATTCAGGCCTTCCAGAATGACGGATCTGTCGCTTTCCTTCAGCGGGACCGGCTTCGGCAGCTGATCGGGCGGAATAAGCTTCAGGTTCTCCTTTGCAGAACGTGAGCCGACGAAACACTGCACTGGCTGATCAGCCATGACGTCAAAGCTGTTGATTGCTTCCTCGGTTTCGCATCTGCAGAGCAGAGACAGCCCGTGATCAAAGAGCGGAGCCAGACGGATCGATCTCTTCTTTCTGTTGCGCAGCACCTCGATGTTTGCGCCGTGACGGTCTCTGTTCAGGATCAGGTAATCCACGACGAGCATCTGCCATATGTATTCTCCCCAGCCCATGCGCAGACAGAAATCGAGAGCGCTTTCGTTCTCACGGCGTTCGCGCTCATAGCATACGTCGATCGCCAGCTTGTCTTCACCGCTGCCCCGGAAGTTTTCCGAAACGCAGACATAGGTATCCAGCGTCTTTCCATCCACAAGAATATCCGCGTGGATCAGTTGATAATGGAGATGTTCGATCCCGAGAACTGTCAGCAGGCGGTCAACGATAAGCTCATTCACGCTCTCGTGTCCGACTACTCCGCGAACGTTATCATAATCGGAAAGCTTGTAATAAACTTTTGTTCCGCCCAACTCTGACATTGCTTTCAGGAATGAACCGGCCGTCCCGGAAGAGTGACGGATCTTGCTCCAACTCAGAAATGTCAGGTCCTGTTTCTCGTGAATGATCCTTGTATCCATCTGAATCACCTCTTGACGGCATTATACCCCGATTACTTGACATATGTCAAGTAATCGGGGTATTTGACAGAAAGGGGCGCCGTTCCGGCTGACGGTTATGTTTTTCCAATGCCATAGTACCGCGCTGAGCAAGCGTCTCCCGTATGGCAATGGGATCGACATCATGGCAGATACAGCATCGGCATGTTCATCCCGATACTCCCAGAAGTAAGGGGTCCGGCCTCGTTCGGTTCTTCCTGTGTCCGACACATCAAACACATAGCGCAGTCTCGGATTGCCTGTGCCTCGTCTATTTTCGCATTGAGTTTCCGATTAAGAAGGCTCCATTCTTCCTTGCCAAGTTTAGGCCTCCAGTAACCCCTTTTGCTGTACCTTATATCCTCGTTCTCTGTAGGATTAAGATTTCTGATTTTGGCAGACGCGTCTGCCAAATTTCTGAATCAGATGCATCGCCACTTTTGGCACTTGCAAGTGCCAAATTGGAAGACTGCTCTATCAACGCTGTGCCTGAAGCTGTGTCCAGGTCAGACCATTCCTCATAAAACGTCCGCATATTACGAAGATTGCGGGCAGAGAAACCTTTCAGCCCAGGCAGTTCTTTATCCAGTTGCTCGCTAATCGCCTCGATAGCGCCTTTGCCCCAGAATCCTTCTCTTGAATTCTGAGAAATGTATTTGCCGTACAGCATGAGTTGCCGCTCATTTACCGATTTTGCAGCTTCGTACTGGCTCTCTAGGATAGCGGTCTTGATAACCTTTACGGCGTCATCATAGTTCTGAATCTCGTTCATATTGCCCTCCAGATTCATTCGTTATCTTTCTTCTTTGCCCGGCTCTTATACACGTTATGCCGGTTATTGCACTCATAGCTGCAGAATTCATTGCTGTGACCGGCCTTTCGCGCAGTCTGCAAAAACGAAAAACATAAAACAAAAGTGACGAAAATATTAAAACGAAGTATATACTACACACATTTGCACAGTTTTATTACACACATTTGGAATGTACGGCCTGTATCACCACAGCTGAAACGAGGGGTTTTATGCCGTGTTCAGGTTAGTTTTCTGAAGGTTCCCGGTGTGTTGCTGTATCCCGTTGCTGAGCTATGGCCGCGGATGACCGACAGCTGCGCTGATCGCGCCCGCTACGAAAGCGTTGAGGGTCATACCCTGCTTGTCCGCAGCGACAGCTGCCATTTTGTGAAGCTCCGGCGATATCCTTACGTTGAACACCCCTCTGTACGTTTTGTCCGGTTCGGTACCAAGATCCTCGCACAGCGCAAGATAATCATCCACCGCCGCATGGAATTCGGACTCCACATCCTCCGGAGATCTGCTTTCAAAGTTTACAAGGTCTTTGATCCCCTCGATCCTGCCGTAAAGGACCCTGTCCTCGGCGCTGTATTCGATCCTGGTATAGTAGCCTTTATACTCAAGAATATTATTTTTCAACGATATCACCATTCTCCTTGAAACAGTCGGGCAGCTGGCTGACAGCGTATGCCTTCATGATACTGCCCGGATGAGGTTTGTGCAGCAATATCTTGCGGCCGTCCCTTTTCCTGTACAGAAGGACCCTTGAACCGGACGTGCTTCCTTTGAAGACCTCCGCATAACCGAATCTCTTCGCAAGAGCAACAGCCTCAGAGTACATATAGTCTGACGGACATGCTTTCAAACGCTCGATCATTTTTTCTTCTGTGCTCATCATTCCCTCCAAACGGAGTGTAACTGATAATAAGTTACATTCGCATCCCAACACGTTTTCTGCAGTTGTCAAGTTGAACTGATCTGCTCCATCGCCATGTCTTGATTCTGGCAGAAAAAGTGTCCGGAAGTCAGGACAAACGAGACGTTCCCGTCACGTTTTTCCTCAAATATACGGCTGTTTTCCGAGGCGGCACGGTTTATTTGTCAGCGCAGAACGGCGTCAGAGCCCGGCGCCGGTGACAATGCATTACGAAGATCATCCGCGGGTCTTTTCAAAAACGTTCGGAGGTTATAAAATGCTGTTGACGGATACGGACAGCCGGAAATTCGTAAGATCCTTAGGGGAGGAACACTCATGAACAAAGAGCTATTTAAACAGGCGATGGTGAAGTTCTTCGCGGGGCTTATTATCGTAGCGATCCTTCTGTTTCTTCCGGCCTGGACATTCCGGTACCCACAGGCGTGGCTCCTTATATGCATCCTATTTGTGCCCATGTTCGCAGCGGGCCTCATAATGATGAAAAAGGATCCGGAGCTCCTCAGGAAGAGGCTCAGCGCGAAGGAGAAGGAGACGGAGCAGAAGGAGGTCGTCGCGCTCAGCGGCGTCATGTTCCTGGCGGCCTTCGTTCTGGCGGGACTGAGCTTCAGGTTTAACTGGCTCATGCTGCCGTTTCCCGTGAGCATCGTCTTCGCAGTGGTGTTCCTTCTGGCCTACGCCATGTATGCGGAGGTGCTAAGGGAGAACGCGTACCTCTCCAGGACCATAGAAGTGCAGGAAGACCAGAGAGTCGTGGACACGGGGCTTTACGGCGCCGTGCGGCACCCGATGTACTCGTCGACGGTGGTGCTGTTCCTCTCGATGCCGCTGGTGCTGGGTTCGGTCATATCCTTTATCATAATGCTCTTTTACATCCCTATCATCGTTAAGCGGATAAGAAACGAGGAGCAGGTCCTGGAAAAGGACCTTCCCGGATACACGGAGTATATGAAGAAAGTGAAGTACAGGCTCATCCCCTTCGTGTGGTGAAGCGCCCGTTCCTTGATTTGCAAACACTTTTGGGATATATTTGAGAGGCGGCGATCGCCGCCGGGAAGAAGGTGCTTCTGTGGATCTTAACGAGGCTAGAGAAAAGATAAAGGCCGTGGACGAAGAGATGGCCTCTCTGTTTGAAAAGCGCATGGAGATCGTCAGGGACGTGGCTGCGTTCAAGCGCGAAAACGGTCTGCCCGTAGAGGATCCCGCCCAGGAGGCCAGGGTCATCGAAGGGCGCAGCGCCCTTATAAAGGACCCGGAGCTAAAGCCCCTGTACGTCCGGTTCCTTCAGGACACCATGGACGTGAGTAAGACCTGGCAGCGCCTTCTGTCCCGGGACGGAGACGGAGTAAACACCCTACGCATGGACCTGGGAGGACATAGCTGCGATATCCTCGTTGAGCGGGGCTGCCTGAAAAGAGCGGGAGAGCTGCTCTCCCTCGACAGAAAGGTCATCATAGTCACCGACGACGGGGTGCCTCCGGAGTACGCGGCGACAGTCGCGGCAGCCTGCGGAGAACCGTATACGGTCACGGTCCCTCAGGGCGAGGGGAGCAAGTCCCTTGCCGTTTATGAAAAGATCCTGGAGGCGATGCTGGAAGCGGGATTCGACCGTTCCGGCTGCGTCTGCGCCGTCGGCGGCGGCGTCGTGGGAGACCTGGCGGGCTTTGCAGCGGCTACATACATGCGGGGAGTGGACTTTTACAGCATCCCGACGACTCTCCTGTCCCAGGTGGACAGTTCCATAGGAGGAAAGACCGCCGTCGATCTCCGGGGAGTCAAAAACGCGGTCGGAACCTTTTGGCAGCCGGAGATGGTGCTCATAGATCCGGACACCTTAACGACACTCGACCAACGGGAGATCGCCTGCGGAATGGCCGAGGCTGTGAAGACGGCCCTCATAGGCGATGAGGAACTGTTCCGTCTCTTCGAAGAAGGGAAAGCATCCGGAGATCTCCTGCCTGTCATTAAAGCCTGCCTGGCGGTAAAAAAGGCCACAGTGGAGGCGGACGAACGGGATACGGGAGTCCGTAAGACTCTGAACTTCGGCCACACCATAGGCCACGCCCTAGAGAGTGTCACGGAACTTCATCACGGCGAGTGCGTCGCCCTGGGAATGATCCCCATGTGCGCGCAGGAAGTCAGGGAAAGGCTCCTGCCTGTGCTGGAGGGTCTGGGGCTCCCCACGGAGGTACGGGCTGACCCCGATGAGGTATTCAGGGCTCTTATGTACGACAAGAAGATTAGGGACGGCCTCATAACGGCAGTCTTTGTTGAGAGACCCGGAAGCTGTGTGCTCCGGGCTGTGAGGCCCGAAGAACTTCGGGCAGGGATAGATCTGGTGGTGAAGAGATGAAGAACACATTCGGAACCGGCGTTTCCGTCACGCTGTTCGGCGAGAGCCACGGCCCTGCGGTGGGCGCGGTGCTGGACGGTCTGGCCCCGGGCATACCGGTGGACAGGGACTTCATAGCCCTGCAGCTTGCGAAAAGACGCCCCGCCGGGAACATATCCACGGACAGGGCGGAGCCGGATCCCTTCGAGATCCTGAGCGGAGCATACGGGGGACGCACAACGGGAACGCCCCTCTGCATCGTCATACCCAATAAGGACGTACGGAGCGGGGACTACGAAGCTATCAAAGACCTTGCCCGCCCCGGACACGCGGACTACACCGGATACGTAAAGTACCGCGGATTTGCAGATCCCCGGGGAGGAGGACACTTCTCCGGAAGGATAACGGCGGCCCTGACGGCTGCGGGAGCTGTGGCAATATCCGCCCTGCGCGGAAAAGGAATAGTTACAGGCACTCATATAGCCGGGTGCGGAGGAGTCGGCGACAGGCCTTTTTCGGAGGACGGTCTGAAAGAAGATCTGGAAGCGCTGAGCAGTGCGGACTTTCCCGTACTGGATATGGACGCCGGAGAGCGGATGCGCGATGTCATCGCCGCGGCGGCTGAGGAGGGCGACAGCGTCGGAGGCATCCTGGAGACTGCAGTCCTTGGTCTTCCCGCGGGAGTGGGCGAGCCCTGGTTCGACACTCTGGAGGGGCTTCTTGCCCACGGGCTCTTCTCCATACCGGGAGTAAAGGGCGTGGACTTCGGCGGAGCGTTCGATAAAACGGATCTCAAAGGCAGTCAGTACAACGACGCCTTCTATATGGACGGAGACACGGTGCGCACCAGGACCAACAACAGCGGCGGGATAAACGGCGGCATAAGCAACGGCATGCCGTTAGTTTTTCGGTGCGCCGTTAAGCCGACTTCTTCCATACGAAAGACCCAGGAGACTGTGGATATGAAAGAGGGCAGGGACGCGGAGATATCCGTGAGCGGACGACACGATCCCGCGATAATCCACAGGGCGGCTGTAGTCGCCGACAGTATAGTCGCCATCGTTTTGTGCGACGCGCTGGCGCAGCGCTTCGGCACCGGCTGGCTCGGAGAATGAGTATGCGCTGCGGGCTTCTGGGCGAAAAACTGGGCCACAGCTTCTCCCGGGAGATACACGGGAAACTGGGCTTATATGACTACGATCTTTTCGAGGTCCCGCCGGAGGGGCTGGACGCCTTCATGACGGCCCGGGACTTCGACGGGATAAACGTGACCGTGCCCTACAAGCAGGCCGTCATTCCATATCTCGACGGGATGAGCCCCCGGGCGGAAGCATCCGGGGCTGTGAACACCGTGGTGAACGAAAACGGCAGGCTCTGGGGAGACAATACGGACATCCCGGGGCTCGGGGCCCTCATACGCCGCATGGGCCTGGATATCTCGGGGAAGACCGTCCTCATAGGCGGAAGCGGCGGCACAAGTCTCACAGCCTCCGCAGTCGCGGAGTCAATGGGAGCAAAACGCTCCGTAAGGATGAGCCGGAGCGGACGCGGCGGAGCCATGACATACGAAGAGGCCTACTGCACATACGGAGACGCGGAGATACTCATAAACGCGACCCCTGCCGGGATGTATCCGGACACGGAAGGGTGCCCCGTGGATCTCTCGAGGCTGTCTAATCTCGAGGGCGTTATAGACTGCGTATACAATCCCCTTACGACGAGACTCGTACTGGAGGCCCGTGAGCGGGGAATAAAGGCGGAAAACGGCCTTTTCATGCTGACGGTCCAGGCAGTGCTTGCGGCGGAGGACTTCACTGGGGAACGCATGGATGAAGGGACCGCGGAGCGGATATACAGGGAGCTGTGCTTCGAAAAGAGGAGCATAGTGCTGACCGGCATGCCCGGAAGCGGCAAGACCACCATTGGAACGATCCTGTCCCGGAGGCTGGGAAGGTCGTTCATCGATACCGACGAAGAGATAATAAGACGGGCGGGGATGCCCGTCGCGGAGATATTCGGGAGATACGGAGAGGAGCATTTCCGGGATCTGGAGACGGAGGTCATCCGGGAGATATCCGGCAGGCAGGGAGCGGTGACCGCCACGGGCGGAGGAGCCGTGCTTCGCCGGGAGAACCAGGACGCCCTTAAGAAAAACGGCATCGTGGTGTTTCTGGACCGAATGCCCGATGCGATCCTTCCAACGGAGGACCGTCCTCTCGCGGACGACCCGTCCAAGGTGAGAAGACTTTACGAAGAGAGACTGCCGGTCTACAGGGCGGCATCCGACGTCATCGCTGACGTTGCGGGCACGCCTGAGCGGACCGCGGATGCGATACTGGAGAAACTTAGGGAACTATGACTGTAACGATATATCCGTCGGTGCCTGTGGGGACCGTGAAGGCGCCCCCGAGCAAGAGCATGGCCCACCGGCTCCTCATATGCGCGGGTCTCGCAAAGGGCGGGAGCCGTGTCCGCGGCGTCGCGCCATCAGACGACGTGCTGGCAACGATCGATTGCCTGCGCGCTCTGGGAGCCTCTGTGGACATTGACGGGGAAACGGCCCTTGTGCGCGGAGCGGATCCCCGGCGCGCAGTGCCGGGTGTCCTGAACTGCCGGGAGAGCGGGAGCACCCTGCGCTTCTTTACGCCTCTCTGCGCCCTGTCGGGACGGGAGACCGTGCTGGAGGGGTCCGGGACCCTGTTCCGGCGCCCCCTTGAGCCCTATGAGGACCTGTTCCGGGAGCGGGGACTTCTTTTCGCTAAGACAGAGCGGAGCCTGACTGTCCGCGGGCCTCTCGGACCGGGGACCTTCGAGCTTCCCGGCGACGTGAGCAGCCAGTTCATAAGCGGACTTCTTTTCACGTTGCCCCTTCTCGAAGGAGACAGCGTCATCCGCCTGAGGCCTCCCGTGGAGAGCAGGGCGTACACAGACATGACATTATCCGCGCTCGGGTCTTTCGGAGTGAACGCCTCATGGAACGGGGATCTTGAGCTCCTTGTACCCGGAGGACAGGAATACCTCCCACGGGACGTTTCCGTCGAGGGGGACTGGTCCAACGCGGCGTTCTTCCTGGCGATGGGAGCGGATGTGACAGGACTGGACCCGGACAGCCTTCAGGGCGACAAAGTGTGCGCGGAACACTTCGCTGTGCTGGACAGGGGACATGCGGAAATAGATATCTCCGGATGCCCGGATCTGGGACCCGTGCTGATGGCCTGTGCTGCCCTTAAGTCAGGCGGGACTTTCACAGGGACGCGGCGCCTGGCTCTCAAGGAGAGCGACAGGGGAGCGGCCATGGCCGAGGAGCTCGGCAAGTTCGGAGTCAGGGTCTCCGTTGAGGAGAACAGGATAACTGTGTCCGGAGGAGCGAAGACGCCGTCGGAACCCCTCTCGGGCCATGACGACCACCGCATTGTGATGGCTCTGTCCGTTCTCTGCACCCGCACAGGCGGTACCATAGAGGGCGCGGAAGCGGTCAGCAAGAGCTTTCCGGACTTTTTCGAACGGCTGAAGGACCTGAACGTCAGGATGGATGTCTCCTGACGGTCGGGCAACTGGAGGAAACGCACAATGAACATGGATTTCAAACGGAAACTGCCGATCCCCATGGAGACGAAGGAGATGTATCCTCTGACCGGGACCATGGCGGACACCGTCAGGGAACGCACGGACGAACTCAGGGCGGTGCTGTCCGGCGAAGACGGCAGGATGATCCTCATAATAGGCCCCTGTTCGGCGGACAGCGAGGACAGCGTCCTGGACTACGCATCCCGCCTCATGCCGGTGCAGGAAAAGGTGAAGGATAAGATCGTCATCGTTCCCAGGGTCTACACGAACAAACCCCGTACTACAGGCGAGGGCTACAAGGGCCTGGTGCACCAGCCGGATCCGGAGGCCCGGCCCGATCTGTTCAAGGGGATCATAACCACCAGGGAACTTCACATGCGGGTCGTCAAGGAGACGGGCTTCGCCCCGGCGGACGAGATGCTCTATCCCGAGAACTACAAGTACGTGGACGACCTCCTGGGATATCTGGCGGTGGGGGCCCGGAGCGTTGAGGACCAGCAGCACCGGCTCACGGCAAGCGCGGCGGACTGCCCGGTGGGCATGAAGAACCCCACCGGCGGCAATCTATCCGTCATGATGAACAGCATATCCGCGGCAAGGCAGGAGTACGACTTCATATACAGGGGCTGGGAGGGACACTCCTTCGGCAATCCCTACGCCCACGCCGTCCTCAGAGGCTATACGGACATCAAGGGGCAGACGCACCCGAACTACGATCAGGAGACTCTAACGTATCTCGCCGGCCTCTACGCGGAGTCCGGACTCGAGAATCCCGCGGTCATCGTGGACTGCAGCCATCTGAACAGCGGCAAGGATCCCTTCCGGCAGCCGGAGGTCATGAAGGACGTGCTCCGGTCCATGGGCGGCAGCGGGGACATAAGACGCCTCGTCAAGGGGTTCATGGTGGAGAGCTACATCGAGGACGGCAGCCAGCCCGTGGGCGGCGGAGTCTACGGAAAGAGCATCACCGACGCCTGCCTGGGATGGGAAAAGAGCGAGCACCTCATATACGAGCTGGCGGAGCAGATCTGAACCAGCTGCGGACAGTAAAAAACGCGCCTTTCCGGCGCGCGGCATAAGGAGAAAACTATTATGAGCGAAACGACAGTCAGGATTCAGGACGATCTTTACGAGGCCGTCAACGGCGAATGGCTGAAGACAGCGGTCATCCCGGACGACAGGCCCATGACCGGCGGCTTCTCCGACCTCGACCAGGACGTGGAGAAGATCATGATGGCCGACTTTAAGGCCTTTGCCGAAGGGACGAAGACTACGGACATACCCGAGATGAAATACGCGATCGGGCTGTATAAGAAAGTCATGGATACGGAGAGAAGGAACAGGGAAGGCATAGCTCCCGTTCTGCCTCTTCTGGAAAAGATCCGGGGCATAAAGACCGTCGAGGATCTGAACAGGGAAGCATCCGACCTCCTTCTCGAGGGCGTCGAGCTGCCCGTCCAGACGGAGGTGGAGGCCGACATGCAGGACGCCTCCGTCCACTCCTTCATAGTGTACGGCCCGAAGATAATCCTTCCGGACACAACATACTACGACGAGAGCAATCCGGCGGGAAAACAGCTCCTCGCCGTCTGGGCGGACATGGCGGCGAAAGTGCTCACATACGCGCCTCTCACGGAAGAGGAACGGAAGCAGTATCTCGAGGACGCCCTTGCCTACGACGCTCTGGTGTCGAAGAAGGTAAAGAGCCAGCTGGAGTGGTCCGAATACTATAAGTGCCACAATCCGATGCCGGCCGACGAGGTGGCCTCGTACACCTCTCCTTTCGATATAAAAAAGCTCCTCACCGACCTGTACGGGGAGAAGGCCCCGGAGATCCTGGTCGTATACGACCCGAAGGCCGTGAAGGAGATGAACGGCTATTTCTCAGAGGAGACTTTCGAAAAGTACGTCCACTGGGCCTACGTAAGGACGCTTCTGCGGGCCACGGCGTACCTGTCCGAGGAGCTGGCGACTCTCGGAAAGACCTATACCAGGGTACTCACCGGCGTAGCGGCGGACCCAGTCCTTGAGAAGCAGGCCTACAGGACAGTCTCGGGGATGTATTCCGAGCCCGTGGGCGTATACTACGGCAGGACCTACTTCGGCGAAGAGGCCAAGAAGGACATCGTCGATCTCGTTAAGAAGATAATAGAGACCTACAAACTCAGGATGGACAAGAACGGATTTCTGGCTGAGTCCACAAAGGAGCAGGCCAAACTGAAGCTCTCCACCATCGTTATAAAGATGGGTTATCCCGACGAGATAAAGGAGATCTGGTCGAAGCTCGTGTTCGATGAGGAGGATTCCTTCTTCACAGCCGTGAAGAAGCTCTCCGGCATCCGCGCAAAGGACATGCTGGACGAGCTCCTGAAGCCCGTGGACCGGACCAAATGGGTCATGCCGGGCCACATGGTCAACGCGTGCTACAATCCGAGCTCCAACGATATAACTTTCCCGGCGGCCATACTCCAGAAACCTTTCTATTCCCTGAAGCAGAGCGTCAGCGAGAACCTGGGCGGCATCGGAGCGGTAATAGGCCACGAGATATCCCACGCCTTCGACAACAACGGCGCAAACTTCGACGAGAAGGGCAACCTCAGGAAGTGGTGGACCGAGGAGGACTTCAAGGCCTTCAAGGATCTGACTAAAGACATGATCGAGCAGTTCGACGGCATAGAGTTCCACGGAGGAAAGGTGAACGGAGAGCTCACCGTTAGCGAGAACATCGCCGACAACGGCGGCATGGGCGTGACCCTGGAGATCATGCACACCCTGCCCGATCCCGACTTCAGAGCGTATTTCATGAACTGGGCAAGGGTCTGGTGCATGAAGGCGAAAGAGGAGTTCATACAGCTCCTTCTGGCAAACGACGTCCATTCCCCGGCGGTCCTGAGGGCGAACATGTCCCCAAGGAACTTCAGCGAATGGTACGAAGCTTTCGGAGTCACCGAGAAGGACGGCATGTACATAGCTCCGGATAAGCGCATAAGCATCTGGTAACGGCAAAGAATTACGATTTCTAAACAGCAGAGCCAAGAATGCTTTGAACACTGAATAACAGAGAAAATCACTTTTGAACTTCATGATTCTCGGAAGCTTCTTCGCATAAAGCGCTCCCCATAGCAGTGAGGGGCAGATAGAAAATGTCTTTATACCCTTTTATACCCCCGTTATACCCATGGATCATGGGTATAACGGGGGTATAACTTTTTCCGGAAGACCGGAAGACGTGTCATTCAAACCTGTATGCAGTAGGATTAGACAGGTAAGCGGCCAAGTGAAGACCGGCGCCCGCATATTGCGGACGCCGGTCTTCGGGCAGATATGGATCTTTATAGGCACTTAGCTGCGTCCGGCTTCACTGGATAGCGGTCACATAGGTCTGCCGCCGCCGAATCCGCCGCGTCCGCCCATCATCTGATTCGTCACGGAGTTAGTCTGAGAGCCGTTCACGATGATGGTGCCGCCGGTATAGGTGCATCCGCCGTCATAGTCGAAGGGGGACTGGGCGGTTATGTCGATGGTGCCGCCTGTGATCACAAGATCGCCGTTGGAGTCCACCGCGTCGGTGTCGCCGGAACCCATCACGACGGTGATGATGCCGCCGTTTATCTCGATCTTCACGCTCAGGGCATTGGATTTCCTGCCGGCGTTTACGCCGTCGTCCGTCGCTCTGACGGTGACGGTGCCGCCGTTCAGGATGACCTGGGTGGCCTCGATGCCCTCCGCGGCGTCGATGGTGAGGGTGCCGTCGTTTACGGTCGCTGTGGTGGTGGCGTGCACGCCGTCGTCTCCGGCGTCGATGTCGAAGGTGCCGCCCTCGATAACGATGCTTCCGAACGTATCGTCGTCGTTGTCCTCTGCGTGGAGGCCGTCGCTGCCGGCCGTGATGAAGTACTCGCCGCCGTCGGCCAGGATGCTGTCGTGGGCCTTGAGCGCGCTGCCGGACGCGGATACATACCAGGCGCCGCCGGTGAGCTTAAGGTCGTCGTTCGTGCGTATGCCGTCCTCGGAGGAGCTTACGGTGACGGTTCCCTGACCGTTGAGCACCAGGTCGTCTCTGGAGAAGACCGCGGCGTCCTCGTCTCCTGCGAAGGATCCGCTGACCGCGAAGACGTTCTCGCTGCCCTCGGCGGAAGTCAGGAACACCTTGTCCGCATTCTCCACCAGGATACAGGGCTGTTCGGAGTTCACGATGCTGACGCCGTCGAGGACGAACTGGACCTTGGCGTCGTCTTCAGCGTCTACGGTAACGCACGCTTCCTCCGCGCTGCCGGTCAGGATGTAGACGCCGGCTTCGGTTATGGTTATCGCCGCGCCGTCGGATACGGTTATGGTCTCAGCGTCATCCGTATCCGCCTCCTGGGCGAGGTCGCGTTCCGTGAACAGCTCGCTCTCTTCTCCAGAGCTGTAGGACGCGGTCTCCGCCTGGGCGTTCTGTTTTGCAGGGGATGCGGTCGTGCCGGACGATCCCTTGCCCGCGTCCGTGCTTGCCGATGTTTTCGCGCTGTTTTCCGCGCTCTGGGTATTATTGTCTGAACCTGTGATCCCGCAGGCGCTCAGAAGGACCGACGCCGCCAGGAGGAGCACCGCGGCAGTGACTGCAAGTCTGTTCTTTTTCATGATGTGATTCCTCGCTTTCATAGATTTGTATGGAAATGAGTGGATATATATCAGAGTTTGTTCGCCTGTTCGGCGTAGGGCAGTATGGATATCTCCAGGTTGCCGTTTCTGACCCGGAGCTCGTCGATGAAGGCTTTCTCCTCGGCGGGATCCTTCATCTGTATCCTGTAGGAGAGGCGGAACATGCTCCCCATGGCGGTTGTCTTGACCCCAGCGCTCTCGGCGCTTTTCAGGTATCTTGCGAACGCGTCGTCGAAGACGCCGTCGTATTCCAGCGTCTCGGGTACGGTTATCCTCAGGAGCCGTTCCTCAGACCTCTCCCTGTGGTCGAATATGCTCACATGGCTCAGCAGCGTGAAGATAAGGGCCATGGCGATCAGGATGATGACTCCGTATACGACGTAGCCCATGCCGAAGGCGATGCCGGAGCCCATGGACACCAGGATCGCGGCGATCTCGTCGGCGCTGCCCTGGGCGGATCTGAAGCGGATCAGTCCGAAGGCGCCTCCTATGGCGACGCCGGCGCCTATGTTGCCGTTTACGAACGTTATGACAGCGCTGACCACGAAGGGGATCATGGCGCTCACTATGAAGAAGCGTTTCGTGGAGCGTACCCGGAAGCTCATGATCCAGGAATATACGAAGCCGGATACGAGGGCCGCGGCGGCCATCGCGAAGAACTGGGCCGGGGTCACCACGGCTGAATATATGGAATCGAACATGGCGTATGCTCCTTTCTCTCATGCTACGCCGAGCAGCCTGGAAACGGCGTTCTCGGCGGGGGTTTCCTTTGTTTTCAGAAGTTCCTTTTTGTACGCCTCCCCGTACTTGGAGAAGCTGGCCTTGAGGATGCCGCCCTCGCTGAGGACCGACGACAGCCACAGGGGCATGGCCCCCTGGACCTTGACCTCCAGGATGGCCCGGCCGTCCTCCAGCAGATGGATCCCGTCCATCGACTCCGTAAGGTTCAGACCTTCCGTCCTGTAGCGGGGCCGGTAGTCGATAGTGAGCCTGAGATCACCGCCGGGCTCGAAGTAGGCCGTGCGGTCGTATATGATCAGGCAGGCGGGGGAGAGCGTTTCGTAAAGATCCCGGAAGTATGTGAGCTCCCTCTGGATCTGCTGGCTGCCTCCCGGATCTCCGGTCCCCTCGAAGAACCGTTCGACCTGAGGTATGGTGGACTGTACCCTGCGCTTGTAGACGACGCCGTCGTATTTGCGCTTGAGCTCCAGAAAGACCGGGGAAGTCTCCGAGGCGAGGCCGTAGGACCTCAGCCGGATCTTTTCCTTGAACTTCGGTTTCTCCAGGCTCGCCCGTATGAGCCGGAAGTCGGGAGTGTCGTAATACAGCGACGCGATGGAGGTCAGTCCGTATTCGTCGATCTGCATATGACCCTCGAGCCTGCGGCGGAGATAGTCCGTCTGGGAGCTGTCGAGAAGGTATTTCATCTCGTACCGTTTCATTACCGTGATCGCCATCGATCATCGCCTCCTTGTCCTGTTTACGGTTTAAGGA
Organism: Oscillospiraceae bacterium; assembly: GCA_017619535.1. GTDB lineage: Bacteria > Bacillota > Clostridia > Oscillospirales > Oscillospiraceae > RGIG8048. Next base: position 40,012 of record JAFZSD010000006.1, read on the forward strand.
TAAGTTGGGATGATTGACGGTTTGTTGAATTTTCTTAAGAACTTTTTCAATGCTGATTCAATGAAGTATAAAAGCCCGGCGGAACATACGGCCTGTTCCGCCGGGCGTGCTTTGATCATAGATACTGTATCCTGCCGTGATGGGCGGCGGCTTTTCCGCAGACCGCGTGGCCGGGTTCACCTGCCGCGGCCGTGTCCTCCGCCAGAGCCGTTGGGGTTCATGAAATCCATGCCCAGCGCGTCGGCCACAGCCTCCAGGATGCCGTTGGAGGAGAAGGTGGCCCCGCTGACTGTGCCGACGTCCAGACTCTGGTAATAAAGGATCCCGGCGATGACGCCTTCCTGGGCGCGGCTGAAATACTGCCGGTCGTCCTCATAGGAGAGCACGGTTATATCCGCGATCATTCCGTTCTCCACAGTCACCTCCACCTGAGTCGTGCCGCGGAAACCGGTACCTGCGCCTGTGTAGACGCCGTCGGCGTACGGGCCCTCCGGCTCCGACGGAAGCTCTTCCTCCGGCTCCGGATCCTCCGCGGTCTCATCAGTTTCTTCTGTTTCCCCGGATTCTGCGGTCTCGCCGGCCTCTTCGGTCTCTGCGGTCTCGCCTGCAGGGATCCCGGCTGCGTCGCCGGAATCGTCCTCAGTAACTGTCTCCGCCGAAGCGGCATCGTCCTGATCCTGACGGGCGTTTACGGAGAGAGGCACCGAGTATTCACCGCCGTCGGCGCCGTCCTCGGCTACGGCGTCGTTTCCGGAGGCGGCGTACGTCTCGAAAACTGCGCCGTCATATGTCCCGCCATCCGCAGACCCTGCGGTCGTATCCGTCAGCCTGTTCACCGCGACGCCGCCCGCATATACGAGTCCGCAGAGCATCAGAGCCGCGGCGGTCCCTCCCGCGGCGGGAAGAGGATCGCAGCTGAGGGCGCCGGTGCGGCATGCTCCCGCGCAGCGCATACAGTCGATGCACTCGCCGGATCTGACGGTCCTCCTGTCGTGGACGCTTATGCCCATGGCGCACTTCCGGGTGCAGAGGCCGCAGTCTCCGCAGGCCGTCTTTTTCCGGCGGATGAAGAATATCCTGCGTCCGGAGGCGAGGGAAAGCAGCGCTCCCAGCGGACAGAGATAGCGGCAGAAGAAGCGCTCCGCGAAGAAGCCCGCGATAAGTATGGCGATCAGCGCTATAAACCCGAGAGTGGGGACGGCGGCCCGCATGACGGACAGATTGCCGGAGAGCAGCATCCCGAACACGCCCCAGGGGCTGAGACCGGAGTCCGCGGGGAGCTGCAGGATCCACAGCAGAACGACGATGAGCGCCAGGACCGCGTACTTTACATACTTTAAGATCCGGTCCGCCTTTTCCGGGACCGTCTTCAGTACGTGCAGGCGTTCGGAGATCCGGGCCGCAAGCTCCTGTACGGAACCGAAGGCGCACAGATAGCCGCAGAAGAAACGGCCCCACAGCGCAGTCAGCAGGAAAACGGCCGCCAGCAGCACAAGGCGGTCCGCCATTCCCGAAAAGCTGAAGGTCCCCGACGCCAGGGAGACCACCACGTCCCTCAGGGCCGTGAAGATGCTCAGAAACAGTCCCGGAAAGAACAGGAAAGCGGCCGCCTGTATGAGATGGCGGGCCAGCCGTGAGATCTTTATCTTGTTTTTCATGTGTTCAGGCTCCTTTCTGACGGTAAAGCTTGAAGTCGGGGGAGAGATCCGGCGTTATGAACACGCCGCCCTCCTCAGTTACGAACACCGCCCCTATATCCCTTTCCCGCAGCAGCGGCATCGAGGCTTCTGCGCCGAGGATGAATACGGCGGTGGCCAGCGCGTCCAGTTCCGCCGGGCGCCGTCCCACCAGAGTGACCGACAGAAGGCCGGAATCGGAGGGCGTCCCCGTGCGCGGGTCTATGATATGGTGCCGGCGGACGCCGTCTATGGTGAAACCGCGCTCATAGCCTCCGCTGGTCACTGCGAAGGCGTCTTTCAGGGTCAGCGAGCCCAGAGGCGTTCCCGTGGGCCGGCAGGGGTCCTGGATACCGACGGTCTGAGCCCGGCCCAGTACTCCAACCGTGCCGCCCAGATTGATGACGGCGTTCGAAACTCCCGCGTCCCGCAGGATCCCGGCGGCTCTGCCGGCTGCGTATCCTTTCGCGATGCCTCCGAGGTCAACGCTCTGTCCGGCTTTCCGCAGACGGGCCCGGCTGTTCATATCGTCGAGCTGAAGATCCCGGTAACCGGTCAGGCGCCTCGCGCGCCGGATATCCCGGGCGGAGGGCAGTTTCCGTTCCCGGATCGCGTCTCTCCATAGCGCTGACAGGGGTCCGGCGGTGACGTCGAAGGCTCCGTCCGTGAGTTCCGAGCAGCGCAGGCTCTCCCGAAACACGGAGAAAGCGTCCGGGCTTATTTCCGTCCATCCGCAGCCTGCCCGGGCATTTAAACGGGATATCTCGCTGTCCGGCCGGAAGACCGAGAGGGACCTGTCCAGAGAACATATGAGGGAGCGGGCGCAGTCCGCCGGCAGCTTCTGCGGCGTATCGTACAATGTGATCGTATTGACCGTCCCCAGGGCGGGGAACATGGTCTGTACAGCAGGCATATCTTTCACCTTCCGTTCAAATCTCGCTTTTATCCTGCGGTCTCCGGATTGAAGGATGATTGAAGGACGGCGGAAAATTATTCAACACTTTTTCAATGTTCGGCGGTATAATATGATACAGAACAGAAGACCCGTTCCGGAACGGAACGGACGAAAGCCGGTGACATACATGAAGATACTGGTAGTGGAAGACGAGACCGGTCTGAGGGAGGCGCTCATCCGCACCCTGACCGGAGAGGGATATCTCGCCGACGGCGCGGCCGACGGGGACGAGGGATATTCCATGATCTGCACCGGGCTCTACGACCTGGTGCTCCTGGATATAATGCTGCCTGTCTACGACGGGCTCGAGGTGCTCCGCCGCATAAGGAAGCAGGGGATAGACGTGCCGGTCATCATGCTGACGGCCCGCAGCACCGTCGAGGACAAGGTGGGCGGCATGGATCTCGGGGCCGACGACTATCTGACGAAGCCTTTCGCAATGCCGGAGCTTCTGGCCCGCATACGCATGGTCTCCCGGCGCGGCACGGGCACCGTTACGGACAGCCGTCTGAAGGCCGGCGATCTGATACTGGACACCCAGACCTACACGCTGTCCTGTTCGGGCAGCGACCGTTCGGTCCGCCTGGGGGCCAAGGAATACCAGCTGATGGAGTACCTTCTGAGGAATCCCGGCCAGGTGCTCTCCCGGGAGCAGATCACCCAGCGGGTATGGGGCTACGACTCGGACGCGGAATACAACAACGTGGACGTTTACATCTCGTTCCTGCGCAAGAAGATGAAGTTCGTGCAGGCTGAGACGAAGATAAGCCCGGTGCGGGGCGTGGGATACGAACTGGAGGCGGCCGGGACATGATAGGCAGACTCAGGAGCAAAGTCTTCTGGAGCATACTTCTCACCGCCGCGGGCGTCCTTCTGGTGCTCATTGTTGCGCTGAACGTCCTGGAACTGGCCCAGACCGCGTCCACCAGGGATTCAGTCCTGGGTTCCGCCATGACGATGTTCAGGGAAGAGAACGGTTCCGGCCAGAAGAAGGAGGGCCGGCGCGGAGAAGGAAAGAGCAAGGCGGAGATGATGCGCTTCGTCTCCGAGGACGAACTGGGGCTCTTCACCCTCGACTCCGACGGCGCAGTCGCCACCCTTTCGGGCTTCGCGGAGCAGCTTGACGAGGAAACGGTGTCGGCGGTCGCGGCAGCGGCGCTTTCGGATCCCGACGGCCAGGGACGCACGGACGGCTGGTATTACAGGGCCGTGCAGAACAGGACCGGATACGCCGTCGCCATCCTGAAGGTCTCGTCCCTGCGCAGGGAGAACGTCGAGACGGCGCTCCTCTCTCTGGCGGCCTTCGCCGTCGCGTGCTGCCTCTTCGCGCTGATAGCCAGGATGCTGTCACGGTCCATCGTCAGACCGGTGGAGGAGAACATGCAGATGCAGAAGCGGTTCGTATCCGACGCGGGCCATGAGCTGAAAACGCCCCTGACCGTAATAGACGCCAACGCTTCCGTGCTGGAGCAGTCCATAGGCGAGAACAAGTGGCTGGGATATATAAAGGAACAGACCGGACGGATGGCCGGGCTCGTAAACGAGCTCCTGCAGCTGTCCAGTCTGGAAGAGACGAAGGAGACCGGCGCCTCCGAGCCGCGGTGCGAGTTCGACGCGGCGGAGGCGGTCATGTCGGCAGCGCTCCCCTTCGAGAGCGTCGCCTTCGAGCGGGGAGTGACGCTGGAGACCGACGTTCCGGACGTCCTCGAAGTCTGCGGGGTCAGAAAGGATCTGGAGCAGCTGGCGGCCATACTTATAGACAACGCGGTCAAGCACTCGCCCGACGGAGGGACCGTGAAGGTCTCGGCAGGCAGAGCCTCGGAGCGGCACGGCCTGAAGGACAGGGAAGTGCTGGAGCTCCGCGTCTCGAATGCCGGGGAGGAGATCCCCGCGGAGGCGCTGCCCCACCTTTTCGACCGTTTCTACCGGGTGGACGAATCCCGCACCCATAAGGACAACAGCTACGGGCTCGGGCTCGCCATAGCCAAGGGCCTCGCGGAAAAGAACGGCGGCGCCATAACGGTGACGTCGGAGAACGGGAACACAGAGTTCACGCTCTCGCTGCCGGCGGAATAGGATATCTGCAGAAGTAAGAAAAATGCCCCGATGGCGTGCGGTACCGGAGGTCTCCTTTCGTGCGGAGAACGGCGGGAAACGCGCGCAGGCGGGGATAAGTAAAGGTCGTAATCGGATTGAAAGAATGGAAACGGGCGCTTCGGTTCCTGCTCTTCTCGATAAGCGCCGGACTCATAGAGATGGGGGCCTTCGCGCTCCTGAACGAGACGCTCAGATGGCCCTACTGGCTGAGCTACATGATCGCCCTGGTGCTGTCGGTCCTGTGGAACTTCACCCTTAACCGGAAGTTCACCTTCAGGTCGGCGGCAAACGTTCCCGTGGCCATGGCCAAGGTGGCGGCATACTACGCGGTGTTCACGCCCCTGTCGTCATGGCTTGAGCACGTTTACACGATGCAGTGGGGCTGGAACGAATACCTGGCCACCTTCACGAACATGGTGCTGAATCTGGTGACTGAGTTTCTGTACCAGAGGTATTTCGTGTTCGGAAAGAGCATAGACACGCAGGCAAAGAAAACGGAAGAAGAAAAAACGCAGGACTGAGCCGGCCGACAAAAAAGACGCGTCCCGAAAAGAAAAGACGCAGATTCGAAAAGACCGCGCCCAATGTCCGCAATGTATCGTGAGACTTAAGAAAGCTTTATGGAGGACGTGCTATGAGCGACAACCTTGAAAAACTGGTCTGTTCATCCTGCGGGTCGCCGCTGGATATAAAACCCGGCCTGTGGAAAACCGTATGCCCGTGCTGCGGCACCGTATACCGCGTCAGCATACCCGAGGCGCTCAAGATCGGAGGAGCGAAACTGAACCCCAACGATATCCCTGCCGACATAGAGATAGTCGCAATGGATTACAAGGAGATGTCCCTGGCCAACACACTTTACAGCGACAGACCGCATCTCTATTCCCAATACGTTTCGGACAGAGAGCATTACATGCCCACGGAGTGGAATTTCGGTTCCGGATACGGCTGGAAACCGAAGTCTTTCGCGGCGATAGATCAGAACGACGGCAGGTTCAGGGTGCTTGACGACGAGCTGCAGATCAGATATGCCCTTTCATATCTCCTCGGCGAGAGTTATGAGCTTTCCCTTGACTTCGGTTTCAGTGAAGACAATGTCATCATTTATGAGCTCTTTGACCCGAACAGCATAAAAAAGGGACGCCTGTTCACCAGCGCGGAAACGCTCAGGGAAAGGGAGAAGCTGAAGGCACAGAGGGAAGCGTCGGAAATTCTGGACCGGAAAGTCTCCGAGGTGGCGAAATGGCTCGATCTCAGCGAGCCGGTGCTGACCGGAAAGGGTGAGGTCTACAACAAATGGACGATCACGCAGAGAGTCGACCCGGAGTTCGCTGAGGCACATCTGCATAAGGATTTCCTTGAGACGATAAAGAGAGTGAGCGGCAATCCCGTGCTGGATCAGATCGCCGGGGAAATGGCAAGATATCTGAACCTGGGCGACGGAAAGAACATCCGGGTGGATGTGACCGGCGTCCAGATAGGCGAATGGGAAGTATACCGTGACGGAGACATAGGGTGGTCCACCTGCAAGTATAACCCCTCCCGCGGTATAGTCTGGAAGAGCGCAGGAGGCGGTTCGGTCGAACAGGTCGGAGACCGCCTCGAATGGAAGTTCAAAGCCTACAGCATGGACGATATAAAAGACCCGCATACGCGGATGGCGGTACTTACCGCGCTGATGCCGAAGATCTTCGCGCTGACCGTTGAAGACGGGGAGCCGCGGTATGTCGTGAGAGACGTGTTTTTAAGGACCATCTGTCTCGGACGTACGAAAAGGTATGTGAAGAAGTATAATCAGTGGTGAACCCGCAATGGTCAGAGAGAAAAAGCGCAGACCTTTAAGGACGGCGCTGACCGTCATACTCATAATCGTTCTCCTCATAGCCGCCGCGGCGCCGTTCTTCATTGCTTATTCCGTGATGGCCGGCGGGAAGCGGAGCACCCTGGACGAAAAGATGGAAGAACAGTCGAAGATATACGACACTTCTTTCTATTATGACCTGGACAAGACGGATTATACCGTAGAAGGGTATGAGGGATACGTTCTCCATGTAGAGTTCCTGAAGAATCCGGAGGAGACGGACAGGTACGTGATAATAACCCACGGATACTCCTCCAACCGTATCGGGACGCTGAGATACGTTCCGATGTACCTTGATCTCGGGTTCAACTGCATCATCTACGATCTCCGGGGCCACGGAGAGAACGAAAGGACGATAACCACGTACGGGACACTGGAGGGCGAGGACCTTGTCCGGCTCATCGCCGACACGAGGGAGAGATACGATGTGCAGGTCCTGGGACTGCAGGGGGAATCCCTGGGCGCTGCCACGACCGTATCCGCGCTGAAAGCGGAGCCCGACGTTGATTTCGCCGTGGCGGACTGCGGATTCTCGGACATAGAGGGCGTGCTGAGGGGCGGCTGCCATCTGATGCACGTACCGGAGTTTCTGGTGGACGCGGCGGACTTCGGCGCGAAGGTCCTCTACGGGTATTCCCTCAAGCAGATGCGCCCGATCGACGCGCTGGATAACAATACGGTACCGATACTTTTCATGCACGGCGAAGAGGATTATTTCATCCCGCCTGAGAATTCGGCGAGGATGTATGAGCGGACAGCCGGCGTAAAGGAATTCCATGAGATACCCGGAGCGGGCCACGCGCAGTCGATGTTTACAGAGCCTGAAATGTATAAAGATATAGTCCGCAGCTTTCTGGAGGGTATCGGCGTCGGAGGACGGTGACATCGACGTCCAGGGAGAGCGGGGACAAATGAAAAACCTATTGCCCGAAAGGTGTGCCATTCACACATTTCGGGCAATTCTTCTAGTTTGTTATTTGCTAGTTCAAATCTTTAAGATCGATCGTCTTGCCTGTCATTATGGCTACTTGAAACAAGGTTATTGTCACGCGTAGTGTCTAAATCAGCACAATTTGTCTTTTTTAAATTGCTGATCTCTTTCATATAAAGTGTTTGCACACTATACATATTGTCATGTATTATAAATAAATAGAATTACCTATTATTTGAAAAAACACTGAGACAAAATGGAGAACCTACGCTAGCAGCAGTTTAAGGAGTAGTTTTGAACTGAAAAGGTGTAGATCGAGGTGTATTGAGGGTTATGAACGCAAACAAACAAATCAATGAATCTCATATCGAGCTTATGAACCAAGGGTTTGCCGCGGCATTCGTTGGAGGAACGAATATAACAGACCTGGCTTTTAAACCGGAGTTTGTTTTTAACAATCATAAGAACGGACAGAAGGTCCTGTCATTTATAGAGAGGGAATTGCAGTTATGTGATTCTTTTGATATCAGCGTTGCGTTTATCACCAAAGGCGGTATAACACCTCTTCTCCAGGTTTTGAGAGAGCTGAATGAACGTGGTGTACCCGGTAGGATACTCACAACAGATTATTTGATGTTCAGTGAACCAGAGGCGCTTCAGACCATTTCCAAACTAAATAACATCCAGCTGCGCATGTATCAGGTGGATAATGGCCCTGGATTCCATACAAAGGGTTATATCTTTCGGAATAATGGAATATTCCGTATTCTCATTGGCAGTTCAAATCTGACTCAAAGTGCAATCACCGTTAATAAGGAATGGAATACTAAGATTGTCTCAACAGAACAGGGTGAATTTGCGCAAAAGGTCCGAGAAGAGTTTGACTCTTTATGGGAAAGCAATCATTCCCGGGCCTTTTCAGAGTTTATTCAAGATTATGAACTAAGGTATGAGATCGCCCAGAAACAGCGGGAAGTTGCAAAGCAGGATATTGCTATTTCACTACCTTCATATACATTAACGCCTAACAGCATGCAGGTCGGTTTTATCCGTAGTCTAGTCGGGCTGAGAAAAACCGGTGCAGATAGAGGGCTTTTGATTTCTGCAACAGGAACTGGGAAAACCTATGCTTCAGCATTTGGTGTCAGGGATGCACTACAACCGCAGGGTAAAGTGCTATTTATCGTCCATAGAAAACAGATTCTACGACAAGCAATGGCATCTTATCAGAATGTATTTGGGCGAGACATTAAGATGGCGTTGCTGACAGGCGAAGATCAGAATTATGACGAGATCAAGAGTGCGGATTTTCTCTTTGCAATGATTACGATGATCTCAAAAGAGGGTGTATTAGACAGGTTTTCAGAAACTGAATTCAAAACAATCGTGATCGATGAAGCCCATCACGCGCCTGCGCCTATGTACCAGAGAGTGCTGAATCATTTCAAACCTAGTTTTTGGCTTGGCATGACCGCGACTCCGGATAGAACGGATGCTGGAAATACCTACGAGATTTTTGATCATAATATCGCATATGAGATCAGACTCCAACAGGCACTTGAAAACGATCTTTTATGCCCTTTCCATTATTTTGGGATCAAAGATCTTGAAATCGATGGCAAAACAGTTGACGATGAAACAAATATCAGAAACTTCAGATATCTTGTCTGTGAAGACCGTGTCAACTATATCATCAAACAAGCAAATTATTTTGGACATAGTGGGAAGCGTGTAAAAGGGCTGATCTTTTGCAGCCGGAGAGAAGAAGCAAGAGAACTCTCTGAAAAGTTCAACGAGAAGGGTCTTCGAACAGTTTTTCTGAGCGGGGAAGACTCCGACGACTTCCGTGAAGAGATGATGGACCGCTTGACAAGCGATAACCGAGGCGATGTTCTGGACTATATCTTAACAGTCGGAATTTTCAATGAAGGCGTAGATCTTCCGGAAGTCAATCAGGTGATCATGCTTCGCCCAACCCAGAGCCCAATCGTTTTCGTTCAGCAATTGGGACGCGGACTTAGAAAAGCCAATTTGAAAGAGTACGTTGTTATTCTTGACTTTATTGGTAATTATAAGAACAACTTCATGATACCTATAGCTCTGTCAGGTGACCGGACGTATAACAAGGACAATGTCCGACGTTATCTGATGGAAGGCAATCGCGTTATCCCTGGATGTTCTACTATCCATTTTGATGAAGTATCCAGAAAACGCATATTTGAAGCTATAGATACAGCAAATTTCAGCGATCTCCAGCTTATTAAAGAGAATTACAAAAACCTTAAAGATAAGCTGGGCAGGATTCCGGGGTTAATGGATTTTGATCGTTATGGCGAGATGGATGTACTCAGGATATTTGATAACAAAAATCTCGGATCCTATTACAAGTTTTTAGCGCGTTGCGAGAAGGATTATAAGATCCGGCTGAATCCAAAAGAAGAAAAGTTCATTGAATTTTTCTCCAAAAAGCTCGCAAACGGGAAACGAATCCACGAAATCGAAATGCTTAAGTGCCTTCTAGAAGGGCAAACGGGAACAGATCTAATGCAGCAATGGGAAGTTGCCATGAAAGACAAATGGCATTTGGATGCGAAGGGTATGGCCGCAGGGAATGTCATAAACGTACTGACAAATGAGTTTCCGTCCGGAGGTAGCAAGAGAACATATGAAGAATGCGTCTTTATCCAGAAAGACGGAACTAAACATTCCATTTCGGATGCTTTTGCCAAGATGCTTCAAAACCCGGATTTCTATAATATGGTCTGGGAACTGTTAGAGTTTGCACAGCATCGTTATGAGCGTGACTATCGTAACGGTTATCAAGGGACTGACTTTGTGCTCTATCAGAAATATACCTATGAAGATGTCTGCCGATTGTTGGGGTGGAAACACAGTGTGGTTGCACAGAATATCGGTGGTTATAAGCTTGATCAAGAGACAAAAACGTTTCCTGTGTTTATCAATTATGATAAAGATGTAAATATTCAAGACACGATTAGATATGAAGATCATTTTGAATCGCCTGACCGCCTTGTTGCAATTTCTAAAAGCAAAAGGACAATTAAATCAAAGGATGTTCAGAATTTCTTACACGCCAACGAGCGAGGGATCTCTGTAGAGCTCTATGTTAGAAAAAACAAGGACGATAAGATATCAAAAGAGTTTTACTATCTTGGCCATATGACAGCAACAGGTAAGGCTGAGGAGTTTATCATGCCTAATACTACTGCAAAGGCCGTTAAGATAGAGTGGTTGCTTGACACGCCAGTGCGAACCGACCTGTATGATTACATAGTCGGCTAATGCTTTGCTTTAGGAGCAGGAAGAAGGATAACTGTGTGCAAGAAAAAGATTAGAGTTGTAGCTGCAGTCATTAAGCAGGGCGATCAGGTTTTCGCTACACAACGAGGCTATGGGAACTATAAAGACTGGTGGGAATTCCCCGGCGGCAAAATAGAAAAGAATGAGACACCTGAAGAGGCAATCGTTAGGGAGATTCGTGAGGAGCTTAATACTGAGATCATAGTGAATGGCTTTCTTACCACTGTTGAGTACAACTATCCGGAATTCCATCTGACGATGGACTGTTTCTGGTGTAGTGTAAAGAAAGGACACTTACAGCTCCTGGAACACGAGGCTGCAAAATGGTTACCATTAAATGACTTGAGACAAGTCAATTGGTTGCCCGCTGATGTGCTTGTAGTGGAAGCGATTGAAAAAAGTGTTAGATTACAGGCCAGTCAAAGTGAGATGTAGATATGATAGTTTACAGCGCAACAAAGGCACAGTTTAACGATGACGTCAATCTAAACAGGATTTCGGATATCATTCTTCAGAATCTCAGAGAGAAGAATATCTCTGGCGGTCAGATAGCCGAATACCATTCGTGGCAGAATTCGCTGCATTTCATGCGTTCGGCTATCGATGATCCTGAGATTCCTGGCGATGTTGAAGTCGCAGTAGAGTATCAAATACCGAGGACTTCCAAGCGCGTGGACTTCATGATTGCAGGGGCAGATAAAGATGATAACAGCAATGTTGTCATAGTTGAGCTGAAACAATGGGATAGCGCAGAAAAAGTCGATGACATTATGCTTCACAGTGTTCGAGCTTTTACTGGCGGCGCATATCGAATCGTCAATCACCCATCATATCAGGCATATGCTTATGCCACGTTTATAAAAAACTCGTCTGAGCAAGTCCAGGATGAAAGCATCGGAATATGGCCCTGTGCATACCTCCACAATTGTGCCCCAGATTCAAGGCCTCCTCTTGATGATGAGATATACAGGTTATGGTGCGAGGAGGCTCCGCTCTTTGATAAGAGTCAAACACTTCAGTTACGGAGTTTTGTAAAACGCTTTATTAAAAAGCGATCTGCTTCTGGAGAACTTCTATATAAGATCGACAATGGAAGGATACGCCCTTCAAAGGCACTTCAGGACTGTCTGATATCCTTGATGAAAGGGAATGAGGAGTTTATTCTTCTTGATGATCAGGCTGTAGTCTATGATACGTGCAGGAAGCTTATGGACCTGTGCCTGAAGGACATGAGAAAACGGACAATAATCATCCGAGGCGGCCCCGGTACAGGCAAGTCCGTCCTCGCTGTGAATCTCCTGAAGGACTTTATCGCAAAGGGACTCAACGCCAGTTACTGCACGAAAAACAGTGCCCCGAGAGAAGCATATCAGAAACTGCTTGCAGGGTCTGACCTCAGAGCTCAGGTTAACATAAGACAGCTGTTCCGCTCGCCGTTCGGTCTGTCCAAGGCAACCCGCAATTTCTATGATTGCCTGATCGTTGATGAGTCACACCGTCTTGTCAGTAAGATGTACGGTGATTGGGACGGAGAGAATCAGATTAAAGAATGCATCAATGCTTCTCTTTTCACTATCTTTCTAATTGATGAGGATCAGCAAATCACTACAAAGGATATTGGGTCTGTACAGGAGATCCAAAAGTGGGCATCTGCACTGGACAGTGAAATCACTATGAATGAGGATACGGTGCTTCTTTCTCAGTTCCGCTGCAACGGCAGTGATCAGTATATTCAGCTTATCAACAATATCCTGCAGATCGGCGAGTATGTTGATATAGACCATGCAGATCTAAACTACGATATCCGTGTGTTTAATGATCCAAATGAGTTTAGGGATGAGCTGCGCGAGTTAAATAAATCGAATAACAAGACCCGTATGGTTGCAGGTTATTGTTATGACTGGAACGTAAAACACCATCGCGACGATTACGACATCTTTTTGAAAGATGGATTCAAAGCAAAGTGGAATCTTGAAAACGATAAGATCTGGGCAATCAACCCGGAGTCTTTTGAACAAGTGGGTTGTATACATACTGCCCAGGGCCTTGAGTTTGATTATATTGGCGTCATTATCGGCAATGATTTGAAGTATAATCCACAAACCGGACAGATTGTGACGGATAAAACAAAGATATCAAAAGACGACAAAACGTCCGGTATCAGGACGGCACCGGATGATGTTGCAGAACGTCTGATAAAAAACACATACAAAACTCTTTTGACCCGCGGGCAGAAGGGATGCTTCATATACTGCGAAGATGATGAACTAGCCAAACATATTCGCTCGATGATTTAACGGAGGGCAGATACCTTGAAACAGGAGACTATAGACAGAATCAGAAGATTTACCTCTGACAGGGATTGGGATCAGTTTCATTCTCCGGCTAATCTGGCAAAATCAATTTCGATAGAAGCCAATGAACTGCTAGAATGCTTTCAATGGAGTGATACAGATTACGATATCTCACATGTGAAAGAAGAATTAGCGGATGTTCTTGTTTATTGCAGAGACATGCTTGATAAACTGGGACTGGACGAAGACGAGATCATCAATGCCAAGATGACTATGAACGAAGCAAAATATCCAGTAGAAAAAGCAAAAGGCAAAGCTGACAAATACAATTTGCTTTAAAAAGGTTTAGAAGGTATTTATGGAAATAGCTCGCTACATGATCGATCTGCAGCGAGCTATTTTGCTATACTTTCCACCTGTGACCGCAGTTCTGACAAACCGCGTAAGTCACAGTCTTGGAGACTACTTTCTTGTGCCTGCCGAATATGGCGAATATCAGCTTCGGCAGCGTCAGGAAGATCCACGCGAATAGCTCCCACCACCAGCCGATGAAGATCCAGTACAGGAGTCCCTTCTTGCGTTTTTCCTTTACCTCATTGACTACCGAAACAGTGACGTTATTGCTTTTGCATCTGGGACAGATCATGACAGGACCTCCATTCAAAAAGTTACTTCGTTCTTTCTTTGCGCAGTCCGCCGAACCGGCCGATGACGGCAAGCATATTCGCAGGCAGACGGTTCCTGCCTTCCTCCGCTATATCCGCAGGCACTCCGTAGAACGCCTCCGCCATGCCGCCGGCAATGCAGGTGAGGGTGTCGCAGTCGCCACCGAGGGACACGGCGGTGCGGATCACGTCTTCAAAATCAGTCCCTTCAAGAAACGCCGTAATGGCCTCCGGGACCGTTTCCTGGCAACTCTCCACGTGACGATACCCGGGCCTGATCTCGTCGCAGGTGCGGGAGAGATCGTACCCGAATTCGCTGACGATATAATCCCTGATCTCTTCCTTGCTCTTGCCTGTACGGGCAAGGAATATCGCGCTGGCCGTGGCCTCCGCGCCCTTTATCCCCTCGGGATGATTGTGGGTCACTTCAGCTGTCAGCCGGGCTATGTGTCTCGTCTCCTCGAGCGTATCGTACAGCCAGCCCGCGGGAGATACCCGCATCGCTGAACCGTTGCCGAAACTGCGGTAAGGATGCGGATCCTCCATTTTCAGCCAGACGGAGAACCGAACTCCATACCCAGCGTAGGGATAAATGTGTCCCCACTTCTGCATGGACACCACAAGGGCGTTCCTGATCTCTTTATCCGTTTTCCCTATAGTGTCCATCAGCGCTTCCGCTACAGCGATGGTCATGACGGAATCATCGGTAAAACGGGACTCATCGACGAAGAGAGGAAACTCTTTCGTCTTGTTTCCTCTGTCGAATTCGTACGGCGCGCCTATCATGTCGCCGAGTATCGCTCCAATCATTTCATAACCTCCTCATCTTCATAGCAGGGGTGTCACTTCAGTGCGACTTTTTGCCGCGCTTCTCGAAATCTGCCTCGATCGGTGCGCTCCAGTCAGCTTCGATCTCTCTGCCTGCGCGGAAGCTTGCGACGGTACGGCTGACCACGTCGTAATTCAGTCTGGTGCCGACTCTGTCGTGCTCGTACCTTACGGCTCGGTCCGACCTTATACCGAACCTCCGCGCTGCAGATATAGCATCCATATTGGCGCCGAGAAAGAGAAACTCCCAGCCGTACTTTTCCTGCTCGAGTTTGACCATGCTCTGCACTTTTTCATAAGTGTATTCGCGGCTGGAGTTCTCCATGCCGTCCGTGGTGATGACGAAGATGGTCTTTCCCGGGACGTCTTCCTCTCTGGCGTACTTGTGTACGTTTCCAATGTGATGGACGGCTCTGCCGATGGCGTCCAGGAGAGCCGTGCATCCGCCCACCTGATACTGCTGCTCGTTCATCGGTTCTACCTTCCGAATATCCACTCGGTCGTAAAGCACCTGGGTCCCGCTGTCGAACAGGACCGTCGAGAGGACAGCCTCTCCGGGCTCCTTCTTCTGCTTTTCGATCATCGCGTTGAAGCCGCCGATGGTGTCGGCTTCGAGGCCTGCCATGGATCCGCTGCGGTCGAGGATAAATACCATTTCTGTAAGATTGCTGTTCATTAAGAACACCCCTTTCGGTTTTGTTACTTTAATTCTAACGTACCGGAAGGGGTGTTTGGTCAACTCGGCGTTGACACTTTATTTCTACGCTAGACCTGTCTTCAGAAGTGGCAGACCGCAGTCGTCGAGAGCCTCGTTTATGAACGTGACGCTGTAGTTCTTGTGCTCTATATAATACTGAACGACTAAGTCCGCCTTGCTGCTGCGCGTAAGGGCGTAGCCCGCCTTTTCGAGAAGCTTCTGGGTCTTGGCCATATCGAGCTGGAGACCGATCGCCAGCTGGATGACAGTGTCTTTCGTCGGCGTGTAGTTCTTTTTATTGAGGATCTTGCTGAACAGTTGTCTGCTGATCTCGGCTCTCTTATATACTTCTGAGTAATTGCCGCCCCGTTCGTTAAGGAGATCCCTGAAGTATTCGTTGAAAGACTGTTCCTGATGCCTGAGCATTTCTTCCAGAGAAGAGGGAGGGGCAGCCGCTGCCTTGAACGCCTCCTGCATCGCCGCGGAACTGCAGACCGGCCTGTTCATGACGCTGTCGGATCTCTCCCTGCGCCTGCGCCGCCGGCTGACTTCCTCTCTCCGCTGTTCTTCGGAGTATACTCCGGCAGGGATCTCGTCTATCAGGTATTCCTCTTCTGTCCTGTCGCTTACGTAGTTGTCGTCTACGAAGCTCTTCAGATCGCTGAATATGGAGCCGGCTATATCGAAGGCGTCGGCGTTGAACAGCACCAG
This sequence comes from Oscillospiraceae bacterium, assembly GCA_017619535.1. Lineage (GTDB taxonomy): Bacteria > Bacillota > Clostridia > Oscillospirales > Oscillospiraceae > RGIG8048. The sequence continues at coordinate 56,048 of JAFZSD010000006.1, forward strand.
ATCGATCTGCATCTTATGTTCGAAAAGAAACTCCGTGAAGGCCTGAGTGGCTACGGAAAGTGCTATGTCCAGGGGAAAGGCGTAGGTGCCAGCCGCCATGAGAGGGAAGGCGACGGACTTGCAGCCCAGCTCGTGCGCAAGGGACAGCGCCGCGTCGTAGGCCTGGCGCAGCCGCGTTTCCTCGTCCTGCTTTCCGTCGATCCATACGGGGCTGACGGTGTGCAGAACGTACTTTGCCGGGAGCCTGAAAGCCGGGGTCGCGACGGACTGGCCGATATGGATCTCTCCGATCTTCCTCCTGGCTTCGAGAAGCTCGGGACCGGCTGCTTCGTGGATCGCAAAGTCCGTCCCTCCGCCTACTATAGGCATGGGGTTGGCCGTGTTGACGATGGCGTCGGCAGTGACCTTGGTTATATCGTTTCTTATGATCTGAAACGGCATGGTTACACTCCAATCATCAGTATTTTCCTAATACTATTATACCACAAAAAGCCTCGGATTTCCATTATACGTGGTATATAAAGAGCTATTCGGAGGCCTCCGCAAACTCGCTTCGGTGTTCCTCGAAAAACTCGAAGAACTGCCGGACGTTGGGCAGTTCCGTCCACTTCTTCGTGCATACCGGCGTTTCGTCGAGATCGTATATGAGGGCATCCGGCATGGACAGAAGGACGGGGGAGTGGGTCGCTATGACGAACTGGCAGCCGAAATGCTTCGCCGAGTCGGATATATACTGGCATAGATCCTTCTGCAGCCCCACGGCCAGACTGTTCTCCGGTTCGTCCAGGAGATACAGGGCGTTCTCCGTTATATGATCTGTGAAGTACTTCATGGCGCTCTCGCCGTTGGAGAACATGTCCACGTTGCGCCTGAGACGCTCCCGCACGTACTGGGACTGGGTCTTGGTGGACGCGTCGCAGAGCTCCTTCCATTTATCGTAGTCCTGCATGCCTGTAAAACGGTGCTTGGAGTATTTACCGGCGATCCACTCGTCGAACAGTTCCTCCCGCCGGACGTCTATGCCGTCGTTCAGATACCGGACGTTCAGCATGTAGTCGAACACGTCGTCGCTGGTCAGAATCTGGCTGGCAGGGGGGATCCCGCCGGTCTTCGCACTGCACCTGGAGACGTACTCGCCGAAGAAAGCTCCGCCGCTGAACGCCGAATGACGTATGACGCCCAGCTTTTCCGCGATGACGTTCAAAAGAGTCGACTTGCCCGATCCGTTGCTTCCGTAGAACACCGTTACCGGACCGAATTCGATCTCTTCAAGCATCTTATCGGGGAACAGCTTGAAAGGATACACGCCGTTGTAGCATGTCCGTTTCAGGGTCATAAGGAATCCGGATTCCGCCGCGTCGGACACCAGAGAGAAGCTCTTAAGATATGTCTCATGCATATTCGATATCTTCCTTTCCGCAGCCGAACTCGTCTTTCATGCGACTGCCGCAGATCTCCGGACCCTGTACTTCTGCCGGAGGGATATGGCCTTGTTCAGCACGGCCTTCGTCGATCCGGGTTCGCACTCGAGCATCCAGGAGAGCATCTCCTCTTCGGCTTCCGGCGTACGCAGCATGGACGCGACGACGGATATCCCGTCGTCGCGCATGCCGAACGCCCTCAGAGCTATAAGTATGTACTTTTCGGTCAGACTCACCATGTCCATGCGCCCCTTCAGTCCTTACGGCATCCCGCAAGTTCGTACCACAGGCCGTAAACAAGGGCGACGGCCGAAGGGACCAGAAGGATGATGCTCAGAGTCAGAAAACGGTCTATGACCACGGCCCCGAGGAAACATCCCAGGAAGGCGCCGGTAAGGCAGCGCCCCGCCAGCCTGTAACGCCTTTCGGCTCTTTCGCTGTACTGCTCGGTCTCTTCCTCTTCGGCGGGGAAGAGCCGGATGACCGAACCCTGCTTTGCATCTCTCCCGTCACGGCCTTCCTGCTTTTTTACGCAGGTACCTTCAAAGAAATCATCAGCCGCCGCAGAATCAACATGTATCTTCATGATCGCACTCTCCTTGTCGTAATGTTTCATCGATATCACAGCTGCCGGACCGGCCTTCCGGTCACGCGCAGTCCATGTAGTCTGCTTCATCGTCGAACCCGTCGTTGTATTTGTCCCAGAGGATTATGGCTTCCAGCATGGCCTCGGACGCCGGCTCCGTTTCGTTGTCCCGCAGCCATTCGAGCATCTCCTCCAGAGCTTCCGGAGCTTCGAGAAAGGTGAGTATGCCGGATATCCTTCCGGGCTCCATTCCGCGGTCGAGGAGAACGGTCTCCAGAGTCTGCTGCACAGTGTTCAGATACATTGGGATACCTCCTTTAAACGAACGGCCGTTTCCGGCCCGTATAAGGTCCTGTTTCCGTCTTACGCTTACGTTGAATGAAATAGTGAAGGTAATGCAAAATACCGTACACACTCATTCAATGGCTTGGCGGCCGTTTCTTGGCCTTCTGCGAGGCTTTCGCTTCGCATAAGAAAGCCAAATCTACGGCAATTTAGTGTATTTACACATAGCAAAGCAGACGGCATGAAGCCCTCCATTGCAGAAGTGAACGTCACCCCGTCTCGCGGCAATATTGGCGGTCACTTTCTGCTTTGCTGTGTTGTTTACGTTCTCTTGAGCAGCCGGGGTGTCAGATTGACCTCGTCTGCCGGTATCGCACAGAGCCCCAAAAGCTGCTTCCGTTTTTGAAACTCCGCACTGTCTGCAAGCTCAAAGGGTGTAGCTCCTCCGAGTTTGATGCGTCTGGTGCTGTTGATGTGGTTCATCAAAAGCGTTATGTCTTCCTGCGTGTACGGATTAAGGCTTTTCCCACGCGGCAGCACATAACGAATGTATTCGTGGTTCTTCTCAACGTGCGGTTTTTGCCACGATGCCTGCGGATCACAGTAGAACACCTTCGTTCTCTGAAGGCCCTCTGCGGTGTTCTCCATCTCTTTCGTGTGCTTGAATTCAACGCCGTTGTCCGTCAGAATGACCGGGAACAACTTGCGAAAGGTTTCCAGGCCCAAAGCGGAGCTCAGCCAGTCAAACTGCTCGACCACAGTGTCTGCCATGCCGTCCCGCATCAGAATCATCAGCATGAAG
>JAFZSD010000053.1 GCA_017619535.1 Oscillospiraceae bacterium
ATGCCTGCGGACGTAGCCAAGGTCGTAGCCGAGGAAGGCTATATCAACGACGTCGTCATGAGCACCGAGAGCGGCATGGTCGGCGGCGTGCCGTCCGCGCTCCCGAGCTTCGGCAGCGCCTATAACCCGGAAGCGATAATCACCCCCAACGAGATGTTCGACCTGATAAGCGGCGGCGGTCTCAGCCTGACATGTCTCGGCATCGGCGAGGCCGATGGCGACGGTAATAACAACGTGAGCCGCATGGGCAAGAGACTCACTGGCCCTGGCGGTTTCATCGACATCACCCGCGCCACCCCGAAGGTCATCTTTGCGGGCACCCTCATGGGCAAGGCGAAGCTCAAGGTCGGCGACGGCAAACTCGAAGTCGTCGAGGAAGGCACAATCCAGAAGTTCGTAGAAAAAGTCGGACAGATCACCTTTGCCGGCCAGTACACGCCTGACGATCAGGAAGTGCTCTATGTGACTGAGCGCGCTGTGTTCAGGCTCATCGACCACAAGATGACGCTGACTGAGATCGCGCCCGGCCTCGATCTTCAGAGAGACGTTCTCGACAGGATCGGCTTTACTCCCGTGATCGCTAAAGACCTCAAGACCATGGACGAAGGCATCTTCTGCGAGAAGTGGGGCGGCCTCGGTAAATACATCGACAAATAAACCCCAACGCGCGAACGGGCGGAGCAATACACCGCCGCCCGTTTGGAATGAATGATTGATTGGAGATCCATCCGATGGGAGCTGCCGGAGACGTATCTCCCTCGGATGGATCTTTGTTTTATAACTTGTGCAAAGTCAGAAAGGCTGACAGGCTATGTCCGCACCGAAACTGAAACACAACTCAATAGGACAGATACTGCATCAGCAGGCTGAGCGGTTCTCAGAGCGCGAGGCAATCGTTTCCGACGCGCTCAGGCTTACCTACCGGGAGCTTCTCGAGACCACCGGCGAATACGCGCGCATGTTTATCGCAGCCGGAATCAGAAAGGGAGTACACGTAGGCGTTCTCGCCGATGACGCTCCGGAGACGCTCATGTGTTTCTATGCTTTATGGCGGATCGGCGCTGTAGTCGTTCCGATTTGTACGGCTTTCGGCATTCGGGAACTACGCCACTGCGTGAGATCAGCAGATATCGGATTCATGGTCATCGGTCATGAGTTCCGCGGGAACGTATTTCCAAATTTGTGTATGTCACTGGATTCGCCATCCGTGGAAAGGATCTATACGCTGAATCGTGAGACCGGATACCCGTTCCGATACTTTTTCGACCTGCCGGAGGCGGAGTATTCAGAGCTCGAGGCGGCGGAAGCTCTGGTCACTGAAAACGACCCGGATGCGATCCTGTTTTCCTCGGGTTCCACCGGCAACGCCCGTCCGGTGCTCACGACGCATTTTGCGAGAGTGAATACGATCTTCGCGCAGGCGGCAGGGCTTGAGGCCGACGAATACGACCGGTTCTGCTCAGTGCTGCCGCTGTTTCACTGCTTTGCGATCACCGGCACGGCGCTTGCGGCGCTTGCCGCGGGCGCGTGTCTCTGTTTCCCGGCGGGCAGAAGTACAGAACTCATTCTGCGAATGATCGAGCGTGAAAGATGCACGGTGCTGAACGCAGTGCCTACGCTCTTTTCCGCACTGCTCCGCAGGCAGAAGGAGATGCAGGCGGACTTGTCTTCGCTCCGCACGGGACTCATAGGAGGATCGTCATATCCGCCTGAGTTTTTCCGACGGGTATGCGGCGAACTCGGATATACGCTCGTCCCGTCTCTTGGACAGACCGAAGCGACAGGGGGTATAACCTGCGGGTCTGTGAACGACAGCCTTGAACTGCGCAGTGAAAGCTTAGGCCGGGCATTCCCGCTCGTGGATGTATCGCTTCGATCCCGCGGCGGAAGCCCTGTTCCGCCCGGAGTTACAGGAGAAGTCTGGTTCCGCGGTTTTAACGGCATGGCAGGCTACTACAATATGCCGGCTGAAACTGCCAAAGTCATCGACGGCGAAGGTTGGATACATACCGGCGATCTGGCAAAGGCGGATCCGCAGGGCAATCTCTATTACCGGGGAAGGATAAAGGACCTCATCATACGCGGCGGCGAAAACATTTCACCGGAAGAAATTGAGAACCTTCTGCTGACAGACGGACGGATCAGCCGGGTGAAGATCGTTGATGTGCCCGACCCCCACTATATGGAGGAGGCCTGTGCATGTGTCGTTCTGAACGAGGGTGCTGCTATGGACGGAGAAGATGTTCAATCCATTATCCGCGAGCATCTGAGTCCGTACAAGGTACCGCGATACGTGCTGTTTTTCGACAGGCTGCCGCTAAACGCGACAGGTAAGATCGACCGCAGACGGCTCCGCGCATACGCAAAGGAACGTCTCGGTATGAAAGAGTTTAAATAATGGAACGCAGAGCAGACGATCGTCTGCTCTGTATTCATATTGAGGAGCATTGTTAACGGAAAGCAGGGAGATTGACTTGTGTTTTTCTTCCGGATAAAATGAGAGCGTGATAATGCTTAGATATCGGGACCGGGTATCCGGTTCTCGACAAGGAGAAAAAGTATGTCGGACGATAGACACAGCATGTCGGATACCTGGGCAGACAGTCAGGCACATGGCTCCGACACTGAAAACGTGGAAAAACAGTTTGTGGACGCTTCAAAAGTGTGGAGGCCCGGACTGCGCGATTCCTGGGATAGCAGAGCTTCCGACTGGGAAAAGAAATACCGCAACAATCGGGAACGCTCGGAACATGAGACGCGCATCCTGGACATAGCCGCATGGCTGCGTCAGCGGGGGCTCCTTGGTGCGGACTGCGACGTGATAGACGTCGGCTGCGGACCGGGACGTTTTGCTGCGGAATTCGCTAAGACCGCGAGGTCAGTAAAAGGTGTGGACATCTCACCAAAAATGACGGGATACGGTGAGCAGTGGTGCCGCGAGTGCGGCCTAGTAAACACCACTTTCCACGCCCTTGATTTCAATACTGCGGACGTCGCCGAGCTCGGCTGGGAGGGGAAGTTCGATCTGGCCTTCTCATCCATAACGCCGGCTATTGCTACAGTTCAGGGACTTGAGAACCTTATCCGTGTCAGCCGTGGCTGGTGCTTCAACGCGAGCTTCATCTATCTGGACGATCCGCTGCATGAGGATATCATGCGCACAGTTTTCGGCCGCGAGCCGAGGACCAATAAAACCTCGCATTCCTACTGGTTCTATGAGCTCTTCAGCCTGCTCTGGTCGCGCGGTTTTTTCCCCGAGACGAGCTACTATAAGCAGGTGAAGTCTTCACGACTGAACGCCGACAGAGATACTGCGCAGCGGCTTGCCCGTATGCTGCTGGAAGAGGGCGAAGCGACGGATGACGCCGTCAGCAGCGTACAGAAATACCTCGTGGAACACGCCGATCCTTCAGGATGTCTCGTTGAAGACAGCGAGTGCCTCTACGGCTGGCTAATCTGGAACGTGCAGAACCGTATGAAGAAGAGGTAAACGAAAAGCTAAAACACTACAACTGACAAAAAGCAGCCGACAGTATTCTGTCGGCTGCTTTTTGATGGTGCCGGTGACCGGGATCGAACCGGTACGAGGGAAACCCTCACGAGATTTTAAGTCTCGGGCGTCTGCCAGTTCCGCCACACCGGCGAAAGTGTTTGTAATGTTAGCACCGGAAAGCGGTGCTTGTCAACTGCGCATGAAAAATGTCAGTCTATCTCCGGTGAGATGACAGTGACTTCATTTATGTATCCGACGGAGTATTTTGCGTCGAGGATATAGCGGAGAAGACCGCGAAGCTCATCAGCCGCTCCGTCATAGCAATCTAATAGTACCAGTTGCCGGCTCCCGGATGAAGTTGCAAGCACCGATGCGGCAGAAGCAGCGGTAAAACCGCTGTCGCACACACCGTCAACCGCACGGAAGACAAGCCCGTTCCGGCGAGCTGTATCTCTGGCGGCATCTTCAGCGTCGGGGCCGGACGTGACGCTGAGAGTTGTGGCCATGGCAGCTTCGAAGAGCAGCTCTGAAACGGAGACATACTCTTCCTGACTGCCGTCTTCTAGATAGATGCCAATGCTGTGCCCGCTGCCGCAGATATGCCGAATGTCGTCTGCAGCTGCGAGGATATCATCTACGGATACGAAGAAACATGCCCGCATGCCGTAGTCTTTCAGTACATCCAGGACCGCCTTGCAGCCGCCGTCTTGTATCCCGATGAAGCCAAGAAACAGAGTAACATCGCTGTAGTCTTTCTCATCGGGCTTTATTTCGGGATCCGGGTCTACAGTCGGCGTATCGGGAGTGGTCATGGAGTCTATGACGGCCTGGATCTGTGAAGAGTAAGCTGAAATGAAGGCCGAGTTGCTGTAAGCGGCGCTTCCTGATGTGATTCGAGCGATCGGAGCCGGAGCGGAGGTTAACACGCTGCAACTGAGTCCGAACTGACCGCAGGTAAAATAGGCTGGAACATACAGAAGACCTCCGTAATAGATCGCTGAGGCGGCAAAGTGCTCGCCTTCAGCATTGAAGGAGTCCCCGTTGTCAAGATCAAAGAAAACCGTGTTCTCGACAGAATAAAGACAGTATATATTGCCCTCGCTGAAAGTAGAATAATATATGCCGAAACCGTTCATTGTAAAAAGAGTATAAGGCAGGTACAGCGTGCCACCGTAATATATGGGTGCAGAACCGGCATTATACGACAGGAGAGTATCGTTTGCAGCGGAGAAAAATAGGTCGCTGTCGGCCAGCGCTGTGACAGGGCACAGCAGGATGGTAAAACAAACGGCCAGAATGAGAGCAAGTATTCTCTTTTTCCGCATAAAAGACACCTCCTTTGAAATAGTACGGGACTTATCGCTTAAGACGGGCGGTGTAGCAGTACCAGTCGCTGAGCGACCGGGAAGATAGGATGTCCAGTCCGCTCTTTCTGAGAGCGGAGAGCACCTCAGTCTGCCGGCCTTCTATAATACCGGAGCAGATGAACACCCCGTCCGGCGCAAGCCTGTCAGCGGCGAAAGCCGCAAGCTGAATGATGACGTCGGCAACTATATTGGCGAGGATCAGGTCATAGGACCGTTTCGAGAGTTCCGTTCGGAGCCGTTCGTCGCTGAGGATATCTCCTGCATAAACGGCCAGACGATCCTGATACAGAGAATTCAGCTCACCGTTTGCCCGCACCACATCCGGCGCTTTCTCGTCTATATCGCATCCGTATGCTTTTTCGGCGCCCAGAAGGAGAGAGGCTATGGCCAGTATCCCGCTGCCGCAGCCGAGATCGAGCACCGTATGAGCCCGGTATTTCTCCAGTTCCTCCAGGCACATGCGCGTGGTCGCATGGGAACCGGTGCCGAATATCAGGCCCGGATCGAGACGGAGAGAAACGCGCGTCCCGTATTCGGGCGCTTTCTCCCATTCCGGTATGATGACCAGCTTCTCGCCGGTCTCGATGGGTTTGTAGTACTCGCGCCAGTTGTTCTCCCAGTCTTCGTCGCGGACGTGGCGAACGCCCAGTTCGGGCCCGCCGAGCGCGGAGCGAATACGTTCGAGTTCGGCGAGACCAGATTCCGAGTCCTCGAGATAAAACTGCAGCGAACATACGCCGCGGACGCGGTCCATGACCTCTTCGTCCACATAGTCCCAGTATTTTCTGCCTTTCTCGAGAAAATCAGTGACGGCAGCCTCGTCGTTTATAACGATGCCGCTTACACCGAGGGATTCGAGGCGCTCGCAGAGAGGGTCTATTTCATCATGACGCGTGTTAAGGGTTATCTCAAGCCAGTCCATCGTATTTCTCCACATTATTTGTATGACAATAATATTACCGCGAATGCGGAAAGTCAACAAACACAGGGGCGCAGACGGGAGAGAAAGGCCGCCGGCGATAAGACCGGCGGCCATCGTATGAGAGCATAAAACCGGGGTCAGAGGATGCCTCTCTCAGTGAGATCGTTGCACAGATCGAGCACGGACTTCTTTACGTCGGCCTCGGGAGGATACACACGGTCGAAACCGATCTTCTTGAAGGTCTTCACGTCGTCCTGGAAGTCGTGCACGCCCACTCCGAGGATACCGCCGATGTAGAGAAGGATATCGCCTACACCGGCCTCGATGCACTTGTCGCGGAAACCCTGGAGATCCATCTCAGCCATTCCGTAGAGGGATGTGATAAGTATCGCGCTGGCGTTCGTCTCCTGTGCGGCCTTGATGAACTCCTCGGGCGGAGTCTGCGCTCCGAGAGCCACGACGTTGAAGCCGTTGTCCCTCAGTTCCCGGGAGATGATTTTAGTGCCGATGACGTGGCTGTCTACTCCGGAGGTGCCGGTGATTATCGTCGGCTTCTTCTCTGCGATGGCGGGATGGAAGTTGTCGATGGCACCCTCATACTCGCTCTTTTCGGTCTTTCCGCAGAGCATGCCGCGGCTGAGAGACCAGAAGTCAGCCAGAGAGTACTTGTAGTCTATCTTCGTTCCTTCGACTTTCTCGCGCTCGTGGATCTTCTCGCGGTGGAACTCCTTTACTTCTTCCGGGATCGGAAGGTTGCCAAAGTCTATATAGCGACATGCGCCGTAGAGGTCGCGGGCGCCAAGACAGAGGTCTCGGACATTGACGTTCACGGAGAACGGACTGTCGAGCACGCCGGCCTCGACCGCCTTGACGACGCCGACACAGACGTCTCCGTCGCCCATCTCGTATACCTTGTCTATAATGGCTGAGACGGCCTTTTCCGTCATCTCCTGTTCTATATCTGCCTGTTTCGAGTCAAACTTGAATTTCTGTTCGCTCATAACGTCGAAGATCCAGTTTGCGCTCCGGTAGGTCTGCATATGGGACTCGATGCTGGGTACGCCTGTCGCCTCGTCGATTGTCTTGACAGAACAGGCCGGCAGCTTCGCAAGAGAGGAACACATGGCGACGTAGTTTATGTAACCGAAGGCGCGGCCGACGTCCGACGGGAACGCGAACAGGGGGGACTGCTGGCCTATAAGTCCGGCGACGATCGTGTCTTCATGGCCGGTCTTCTTGAGATACTTGTCGTACATGCGCTCGATCGCGCGGAAGTCGCCGAG
>JAFZSD010000054.1 GCA_017619535.1 Oscillospiraceae bacterium
CGATCCCAAGGTCCAGCTCTATGAGGCCATCCGCGCCGTGTTCCGCTCCTGGGATAATCCCCGCGCCGAAGTCTACCGCCGTGACAATGACATCCCCTACTCCTGGGGCACTGCCGTCAACGTGATGCCCATGGTGTTCGGCAACCTTGGAGACACGTCCGGCACGGGCGTCGCGTTTACCCGCAACCCTGCCACCGGCGAGAAGAAGCTCTTCGGCGAATTCCTTATGAACGCTCAGGGCGAAGACGTCGTCGCCGGCGTCCGCACTCCCCAGACCATCGATCAGCTCGCGCAGGTGATGCCCGAAGCGTACGCGCAGTTTGTAGATATCTGCGCGAAGCTTGAGGAGCACTACCGCGATATGCAGGACATGGAGTTCACCATAGAGGACAAGAAACTCTATATGCTCCAGACCAGAAACGGAAAACGCACCGCCGTCGCGGCGCTCAAGATAGCCTGCGACCTCGTCGACGAAGGCATGCTCACTGAGAAGGAAGCTGTCGCCATGATCGATCCGAAGCAGCTCGACGCTCTTCTCCACCCGATGTTCGACGCCGAGGCGCTCAAGAACGCCGAACCCGTCGCGACCGCTCTCGCGGCTTCTCCCGGAGCCGCCTGCGGCAGGATAGTGTTCACCGCCGACGAGGCCAAAGCATGGGCCTCCCGCGGCGAGAAGGTAATCCTCGTGCGTCTAGAGACCTCCCCGGAAGACATCGAGGGCATGGTCGCAGCCCAGGGCATCCTCACGGTCCGCGGCGGTATGACCTCCCACGCTGCCGTCGTTGCCCGCGGTATCGGCACCTGCTGCGTATCCGGCTGCGGCGCGATAGCCATGGATGAGGAAAACAAGAAGTTCGAGCTCAACGGAAGGACTTATTCCGAAGGCGACTGGATCAGCCTCGACGGCTCCACCGGCAATATCTACGGCGAAGCCATCCCGACCGTCGACGCTACGATCGGCGGCGAGTTCGGACGCATCATGGGCTGGGCCGACCAGTTCCGCACGATGAAGGTCCGCACCAATGCAGACACCCCGAGAGAGGCCGCTCAGGCAAAAAGCTTCGGAGCCGAGGGCATCGGCCTGTGCCGCACGGAGCATATGTTCTTCAACGCGGACAGGATCCCTGCGATCCGCGAGATGATCTGCTCCGATACCGTCGAACAGCGCGAAATAGCTCTCGCAAAGCTCGAGCCGATGCAGCAGGGCGACTTCGAGGGCATCTACGAGGCCATGGAAGGCATGCCCGTGACAATCAGGTTCCTGGATCCTCCGCTCCATGAGTTCGTTCCCACCGAGGAAGACGATATCGCCGATCTTGCCGAGACTCAGGGCAAGACCGTAGACGAGATCAAGGCGATCATAGCCAATATCCACGAGTTCAACCCGATGATGGGCCACAGAGGCTGCCGCCTTGCAGTGACATATCCCGAGATAGCCGTCATGCAGACCAGGGCCGTCATCAAGGCAGCTATCAATGTGAACGAGAGACATCCAGACTGGAACGTCGAGCCCGAGATCATGATCCCGCTGGTGGCGGACAAGAAGGAATTCGATTACGTTCGCGGAGTTGTTGTAAAGACCGCCGACGAGATAATCGCCGCAAGCGGCAAAGAACTCAAGTACTCGGTCGGCACGATGATCGAGCTGCCCCGCGCCGCTGTTCTTGCAGATGAGATAGCGGAGAATGCTGAGTTCTTCTCCTTCGGCACCAACGACCTTACCCAGATGACCTACGGTCTCAGCCGCGACGACGCGGGCAAGTTCCTGGATGCGTACTATGCGAAGAAGATCTACGAATCCGATCCGTTCTCCCGTCTCGACCAGAACGGCGTGGGCAAGCTCGTCAAAATGGCGTGCCACCTCGGACGCAAGACCAGACCCGACATCAAACTCGGCATCTGCGGCGAGCACGGAGGCGATCCGTCCTCCGTCGAGTTCTGCAACAGCATAGGTCTCACCTACGTGTCCTGCTCTCCGTTCCGTGTACCGATAGCGAGACTTGCCGCAGCGCAGGCCGCCATCAAGGAGGAGGAGTCTTCCAGAAAGATAGAGAAAGAGGTCGAGGCCAGAGTCGCCGCCGCCAAGGACGCGCTGAGAGACGCCACGGACAAGCTGAAGGACGCCTCGGATAAGCTTAAGGTCGCCACCGACAGGCTCCAGGTCGCGGCTGTCGACGCGTCGGGCGAGGTCAAGGACATAATCACTGCCGGATTCAAGAGCCTTATCGCAGGATGGGAAGAGGCCAAAAAGACCTTCGACGAGGAAAGAAAATAATCAGGATCAGATCAGATTACCGGATGGCGCCGTGTCGTGTGACGCGGCGCCTCCGCTATTTGTAAACAACGCGGCGCCTATCCGCAAATCATGATCTTTTCGCCAGACCGGATATTTGATTTCCAAGCATTTGGTGGTATAATTCTTAACGTTAAATAAAGTGCTGGAAGGGGGGCGTGTGCCGTGGCCGAAACAGTGAGTTACAGAGATGAAAAAGTGAAGAAGATCACCACGACGCTCGACAGCCTGCCGTTCTGCACAGACGATGAGATCGCGCAGCAGCTCAAGAACAACACGCGCCGCCTGCCGGACGGTGTGACGCGCCGTATGATCCTGCGCGATATCTTTGTCATCGCGTGGCCTGCGATAATCGAACTTGCGCTGCTGACGCTCGCTTCGATGGTCGACCTTATGATGGTCGGAAATCTCGGCCCCTGGGCAATAACCGCGGTCGGTCTCGCTTCACAGCCGAGGATGATCTTCATTTCGATCTTTCAGTCTCTCAATGTCGGTGCCACCGCGTATATCGCTCGGGCCAGGGGAGCGGAGGACAGGAAGCTTGCAAACTCCTATCTGCAGCAGGCTATGCTCTTCAATTTCTTCTTTTCGATCGTCCTGGGCGTGGCCGGCTATGTCTTCTCGGAACAGATGATCCGGGCAATGGGGGCGCCGGATGCACAGACGCTTTACGCGGGTACGCAGTATATAAGGGTCCAGTGCGCCGGCATGCTGCTCTACGGTGTCACTATGACGATCTCTGCGTCGCTCCGCGGCGTCGGGAACACCCAAACAACGATGGTCTACAACGTGGTGGCAAATGTCGTGAACATATTCGCCAACTACCTTCTCATCGAGGGACATCTGGGGTTCCCGCGGCTCGAAGTCCTCGGAGCGTCGGTGGCAACGTTGATAGGCCAGGCCGCTGCGACCGTCATGGCGATCATAGTCATCTTCAGGAAACGAAATTACGTGTTCCTGGAGTATAGGAAAGGCTTCAGAGTCAGATTCGACATGATAAGGGACATACTGGTGATCGGTATACCCGCAATGATCGAGCAGCTGTGCCTGCGTTTTTCCGCGATCATGTTCAACCGCTGGATCGCGCAGTTGGGAACCCTGGAATTCGCCGCGCATCAGGTCTGTATGAACATACAGATGATGTCCATGACGAACGGCGTAGGCTTTGCCCACTCAGGCACGACGCTTATGGGACAGAGCATAGGAAGACGCAGGCCCGAGATGTCCCAGGCATACACCCGCTCCTGCGCGGCAATCTCGCTCGTCGTGTCCGTTATGCTGGCGATACTGTTCTTCACCTGCGGCGGAGCGATGTCTCGGTGGTATACAGACGACCCGGTCGTACTGGAGCGCTGCGCGGAACTGTTCGTCGTAGTTGCCGTGATCCAGCCGTTCCTGGCGCTGCAGTTCACCGTTGCCGGGTCGCTGCGCGGTGCCGGCGATACAAAGGCCGTAACGATCATTACGTTTTCCACATGTGTCATACTTCGCCTCATACTCGTCTATCTGGCGATAAACGTCCTGCACTGGGGAGTAGTCGGCGCGTGGTGGGGCATGCTTGGAGATCAGGTCACGCGCGCGGTCCTGATATGGCTGAGGTTCACAAACGGCAGATGGAAAAAGGTGTTTTCAAGGATGATACATAGACCCGACGGTCCAGCCCCCGATGCCGGGTGACATCGAAATCTGTAAAACGTATATGAAAAGACTGACGCGGCGCCTGAAAGCGCCGCGTCAGTCTTTTCTGTTGGCAGGAGGATATTGCCATGTTATTCGTCGTATGCCACGCCCTTGTCGTACAGTTCGAGCGCCTCGGGCGAGACTTTAGTGCATTTGGAGAAGATATATCCGGCGAGGAGACCGCAGATGAAGCCGGGCACTATCTCGTAGACGCCTGTGCTGCCGGCAAGGAATATGAGCCAGAGAGCGTCCACTATCGCGCCGACGAGGATGCTTGCCACGGCGCCGACGAACGTGAAACGCTTCCAGTAGAGACTGAGCAGGATCACAGGCCCGAACGCCGCGCCGAAGAGTCCCCATGCGTTCTCGACGAGAGACATGATGGTGCCGGAGTTGGGGTTCGCTGCGATAAGAAGAGCGGCGATGGACACCAGTATGACTATGATGCGGCCCACCCACATCATCTCTTTGTTAGAGGCGTTCTTGTGGATTATCGGCCTGTAGACATCGCTGGCAAACGCCGAGGCTGATGCAAGGAGCTGCGAGTCGGCGGTGGACATGGACGCCGCCAGAATGGCGGAAAGAAGGATACCGGAGACGACGGCGGGGAAGAGCTTGCGGACCATCGTGATGAATACCACGCTGGAATCGTCGAGATCGCCGACCAGCTTTTTGCCGACAAGCGCGACAGCGACAGAGAAGGCGAGGATAAGACAGGTCCATATGGAGCCGATGACACGTGAACGCCTGAGAGCCGCGGGAGATTTGATCGCCATGAAGCGGATTATGATATGGGGCATGCCGAAGTAGCCGAGGCCCCATCCGAGACCGGTTATGATGCTGGAGATACTTTTCCAGTCCAGTCTGCCGCTGGGCAGGGGATTCCAGAAATTCTCCACTATATCCGTCGCTGCCGTGCCGCCGCCGTTTTTGATTACGAACGCGCCTACTATCGGCGCCAGCATGAGCGCTATGAGCATCAAGAGACCCTGGAAGAAGTCCGTCCAGCAGACGGCTGAGAAGCCGCCCAGGAAGGTGTACACGATGATGATCGCTGCGGCGATGTACATGGCGACCTTCGCGTCGATGCCGATGACGGTGTTGAAGAGCGTGCCGCACGCCTTGATGCTTGACGCGGCGTAGATGGCATAAACTACTATAAAGAGGATGGCGCAGATGACCTGGAGCACTTTGCTCTTGCTGAGGAAACGGTTGGTCAGGTACTGGGGGAGCGTGATGGAGTCGTTGGCGACAATGGAGAAGCTCCGGAGACGCGGCGCGACGAATATCCAGCTCAGTACCGTTCCGATAGCCAGACCGACGGCTATCCATACCTTCCCGAGACCGGCGACGAAGACGGAAGCGGGCAGGCCCATGAGGACCCACGAGCTCATATCCGACGCGCCGGCGCTGAGGGCTGCTATCAGGCCGTTCACCTGGCGGTTACCGAGAAAATACGCCTTTTCACCGCCGGAGCGGTTCTTCAGGAAGAAGAAAAGGCCTATCGCGATCATAAATATGAAGTAGATGATAAAGACTATAAGTTCGGTATTGTGCATGCGGATCCCTCCGTAATACGATTTATAAAAAACAATATACTACTGTAAAATATGAAATGCAATAGAGAACGGAGTATAGACTAAAGTCTATACTCCGAATGAAAAAATCGCATATAATCGTTGAAATATAAGTAGTATTGATTAGACTGATAATGAAACACAAATAAATACTTTTTGTCTACTATTTTGGCAGTATCCCGCTCAGAAACACCGGCATGACTCTTTTGGCATATGCTTTGAGCGAGTATTCGCCGCCGCACAGGCACCAGTCGTAGAGAAGGGCGCGTTCGCAAAGGGCGTAGAGCTTGGTTATCTCGTTCACGGTCAGATCCGCACGCAGCTGACCCCGTTCCTGACCCTCCACGACTATCGTGCGCAGCAGACGGTAGTACGTCCTGCGGCGGTCCAGAAGGTGCTTTTCGCCTTTTGTGACGAGCTGGGTGGAGTAAAGCTGGGCGAGAAGTTCGATGGGCACGGAGTCTTCGATCATCGCGAAGAGCTCATTGTTGAGATACAGCAACTTTTCGAAACTGTCTGTTTCGGGGTCCAGGGTCTTCATGAGTTCCTCGTATTTCTCGTCGAAGAGAAGGGAGAGACTGCCCAGCAGAGCGTCCTTGCCCTCAAAATAGTGATAGAACGAACCCTTGGACGTGCCGGACTCGGCGATGATATCATCGACGGTAGTGTAATCATATCCGCGCTCATAGAAGAGCTTCCACGCCGCGGTGACGATCTTCTTTTTTGTAGCGTTCCTGTCGGCCGTACCTGCCATTGCGGTCACCTCCGATGTTCATGATTATACACGTATTGTCCGGGTTTGCAAATAGTGGTATGATGATTTGAAAGCCGGCAACGCTGGCCGGGTCTTCATACTCGGGAAGGGAGCATAACGTCTTGAACAGCAGAGCGCGCTCATATATCTACATACTTATCGCCGCCGCGCTCTGGGGGTGCATAGGCGTCTTTTTCAAACTGCTCTCGTCTGCCGGACTGGACGCGTTGCAGTCCGTCGCGGTCCGCGTCATCATCTCTGCAGTCATATACACCTTATGGCTGCTCGCGACAGACAGGAGGGCACTGAAGATCCGGCTCAGGGACTTTCCGTATTTCATAGGGACCGGCATATGCAGCCTGGTATTCTTCAACTGGTGCTACTTCAATACCATAGAGCGGAGCGGGATAACAGTGGCGGTGGTTCTGCTCTATACCGCTCCGATATTCGTCATGCTGATGTCTGCGGCGGTTTTCCGGGAGCGGATAACAAATATCAAGGTCATAGCGCTGATAATCACCTTTGCCGGATGCGTTCTGGTCACCGGGGCTCTCTCGTCCCGGGGCCGTATCGGGGTGCCGGCTCTGCTTTTCGGGCTTGGCAGCGGTTTCGGTTACGCGCTCTACTCGATATTCGGGAAGCTTGCTCTGAGAAAGCATTCATCGGAGACTGTGACGGCGTATTCGTTCATTTTCGGAGCGGTGGGCATACTGCCGTTCGTTCATTTCCGGGAAGTTTCCGCGGCCCTGTCGTCGGCGCAGGGAGCGGTCGGCGCGGTATGCATAGCCGTTCTGTGCTGCATATTGCCTTATATCTTCTATACGGCCGGCCTTAGAGGGGTGGAACCGGGCCGCGCGTCGATGATGGCGACGCTCGAACCGGTGGTAGGTTCCGTTCTCGGCATGGCGGTGTACCGGGAAGAGGTGACGGCGGCAAAGATCATAGGGGTGCTGCTCGTCGTCGGCGCGATATGCCTTCTCAGCGCGACGGACGAGGTGAAGGGAAAAACCGCGGCGGACACGCCGCCGCGGGACGAAAACAAGGCAGATTAAATCTGGCGCGCATACAAACGGCGCCCGGAGGGAATATAGTCCCCCGGGCGCTTTGCATTGCCTGCTTTCAACTGTGGAAATCCGCCTCGTCGTAAACGTCGTCTCCGTCAAACGGAGAGGAAGCCATGTACTCGCGCGCGGCGATCCGTTTCTCGTCGCGTTTGGCCTCCACCATATCGGAGAGCATCTCCTTGAACTTGACGGGATGCCTTATACGCTTGATGTTTATTTCCGGGGTGGATTTGTCGGCGGTGCAGAGATGCACGGTGCCGAGGCCCCAGACGCGGTCGCGCAGCGTGCGCCGCAGCGAGATGTCGAGGACCCTGTAAAGGCGGACTTCCTCCTCGGTGCGGCTGAACAGTCCGCTGTCTATGACCAGTTTGTCCTTGTTGAGATAGTAGCGCGTAAACGACCACGGCAGGCCGAAGATTATATGCTTGCGGTCTTTCCAGAGATAATTATCCATAGCGGTCTCCTTTTAAGATCACGGTGAGCCCTTACGGTGCAGATTATAACAGAGCAGACGGTAGAAATCCAGTGAACATAGTGTTAATTATCGCGCGGGAGGATAAAAAAGGATCAGCGGAAATTCCTCGGCGAAAGGCCTGTGTATTTTTTGAAGACCTTTGTGAAGTAGCTCTGGTCGTTGAAGCCGCAGGCGACGGCGATCTCCATTATCTGGTAATCCGTGCCGATCAGCAGGCGTTTGGCCTCTTCCACGCGGGCCTTGTTGAGATAGTCCCGGAACGTAAGGCCGGTCACGTGTTTGAAGAGCATCGACAGATAGGGAGAGGTGACCCCCAGCTTTTTCGCCACATCCGCCAGGGATATCTTTTCCGCAGAGTGGTCGTGCACGTATTCGGTGGCTTTTTTGACCAGTTTGTTGTTCTTGTCCGAGGTGAAGAAGAGACTTTCAGTGAATACGTCGAGATTCTCGTGGATCCGGTACGTGATCTCGTTGATATTATAAGAGTTGAGTATGTTCTGTATCAGGTGTTTGTTGAGTTCGAGGATGACCGTTTCATCGGCGCCCCGTTCTATGGAAGCGCGGGACAGGAGGGAGCAGAGCTCGATCAGCCGGAATTTCATGTTCTCGGTGTCGTACTTTTCGTACAGTATCAGGTTGGCCAGCAGATCGTCGAAGGCGGCGCGGGCGCCCTCCACGTTACCGGCGCGCGTCTCGGAGAGGAGGATGCGCTCCTTTTCGAAAGGGTATGTCTTCCAGACGGCAGGATCCTGCTGCTTGTAACGCCGTATGGATTCGCTGACTTTTGACTGGTGGAGCTGCCTGTCCCGGTTCGCTTTAAGCAGTTCGCGGCTGCCGGATATGAGACTGTTTACAAGATAGTAGAGGAGACGGCTTACCTTCACGACCTCTTCCGGGGACAGCTCCTTTATGGACTGCGAGCTCTTGTAGAGCTCGAGAACGGTATCCGTGGGGATCTCCGTAGTGCTGGCGAGGTATTTGATCAGATCCTCGTCCGTGCCGTCCATGAGAAACGGCCCGATAAGTACGGAACCGAAAAGACGCTCTCTGTTCACGATGGGATAGGAGATGTGGTAGAGGCCAGACGAGCAGCAGAAGACGTAGGGTTCGCCGAACTCGATGGCGCGCTTCGCGGCGTCGCGGTGTTCCACAATGCATGAGCTGCCTTCCGGCAGACAGGACTCTGCCAGCGAACAGTAGGGAGCGGGATCGCCGTATGAAAGCAGCTGATTTCCCTCGTCGTCGAGCAGCTGTATATAGAGACCGACACAGGAGTGCAGTGCATCCAGTATGAGCTCAAGGTCTCTTTTCGGATAGTACATGAAAAGATGGGATTCCATAAACGGCCTCCGTGACCGGCGCTTCAGCGCGTTGTTTCGTTTTTAATTATAGCACAATCATATAAAATTACAACTTTTATTATAGTTTTACAAGAAACGCTCGCGCGCGTTAAATAGAATGTGTTCATAAATATATTTTGGGATCACAGCGAAGGTCTCATTACTATTATTCATTTCTGAGGAAACGACTGAAAGGAGAAACCATCATGATCATCATCGGCGAAAAAATCAACGGCGCAATCCCCTCCGTAGCAAAGGCTATAGCAGAGAAGAACGAGGACTGGATCCGCGATCTCGCCATCCGTCAGACCGACGGCGGCGCAGACTTCATCGACGTCTGCTCATCCGTCGTGGATAAGGACGTTGAGACCCTTAAGTGGCTCATCGACCTGGTTCAGGGAGTATGCGACACGAAGATCTGCATCGACAGCCCCAGCGCAGCGAACTGCGTTGCCGCCATCCCGTTCTGCAAGAAGCCCGGCCTTATCAACTCCGTTTCCCTCGAGGGCGACAAGATCGAGACGGTTTTCCCCGCGATAGCAGATACTAAGTGGGAGTGCGTGGCGCTCCTCTGCGACAGCAACAAGATCCCCGACGGCGTGCAGGAGCGCATAGACATCTTCGAGCGCCTCATGGTAAAAGCAAAGGAATACAACATCGCTCCGTCCCGTCTCCACATCGACCCGCTGGTATTCAGCGTCGGCACCAAGCCTGAGGCCTTCACCGGATTTGCAGCTGTCACCAAGTACATCCGCGAGGCGTATCCCGACATCCACATCACCAGCGGCCTTTCCAACATCTCCTTCGGTATCCCGTCCCGCAAGACCATGAACATGGCCTTCCTGACGATCGCCCGCTACCTCGGCATGGACAGCGCGATCATGGATCCGACCAGCCGCGACATGCTCGGCGCCATGTATGCCACCGAGGTCCTCATGGAAGAGGATGAGTACTGCGTAGAGTACATGGACGCATACAACGAAGACAAGTTCGGCGTACAGAAGAAGTAAGCGAAAAGACACCTGGAGGAAAGAGTAATGGAAATCAAGACTGATATCGAAATAGCACAGGCATGTGAAAAGAAAAAGATAACAGAGATAGCAAAGGTCGCCGGTATCGACGAGAAGTATCTCGAGCAGTACGGCAACTACAAGGCCAAGATCGACTATGCGTTCCTTAAGGACAACGCCGACAAGCCCAACGGCAAACTGATCCTCGTCACCGCCATCACGCCGACTCCGGCCGGCGAAGGCAAGACCACCACCTCCGTCGGCCTGACCGACGGCCTCCGCAAGATCGGCAAGAACGCCATCGTGGCTCTCCGCGAGCCCTCCCTCGGCCCCGTTTTCGGCATCAAGGGCGGCGCCGCCGGCGGCGGATACGCGCAGGTCGTTCCCATGGAGGACATCAACCTCCATTTCACCGGTGACTTCCACGCCATCGGCGCTGCGAACAACCTTCTCGCCGCAATGCTCGACAACCACATCCAGCAGGGCAACTCCCTCGGCATCGACGTCAAGCGCATCACCTGGAAGCGCGCCGTCGACATGAACGACCGCCAGCTCCGCAACATAGTCGACGGACTCGGCGGACGCATGCAGGGCGTTCCCCGTGAGGACGGCTTCGAGATCACCGTGGCCAGCGAGGTCATGGCTGTTCTCTGCCTCGCCTCCGACATCACCGACCTCAAGGCCCGTCTCGGCCGCATCATAGTCGGCTACACCTACGACGGAAAGCCCGTCACCGCTCACGACCTCAAGGCCGAGGGCGCTATGGCTGCTCTCCTCAAGGATGCTCTCAAGCCGAACCTCGTTCAGACCCTCGAGGGCACTCCCGCTCTCATCCACGGCGGTCCGTTCGCAAACATCGCTCACGGCTGCAACTCCATCACCGCCACCAAGATGGCGCTCAAGATCGGCGATTATGCCGTTACTGAGGCCGGCTTCGCCGCTGACCTCGGCGCTGAGAAGTTCTTCGACATCAAGTGCCGCATGGCCGGTTTCACGCCTTCCGCTGTCGTCATCGTCGCGACTGTCCGTGCTCTCAAGTATCATGGCGGCGTGCCGAAGCCCGAACTCAACACCGAGAACCTCGAAGCTCTTGAGAAGGGCCTTCCGAACCTGCTCCAGCACGTCAGCAACGTCAAGGACGTTTTCGGTCTGCCCTGCGTAGTCGCCATCAACGCGTTCCCGACCGACACCGCTGCAGAGCTCAAGCTCGTCGAGGACAAGTGCAAGGAACTCGGCGTCAACGTCGCTCTGTCCGAAGTCTGGGCAAAGGGCGGCGAGGGCGGCAAGGCTCTCGCGGAAGAGGTCGTCCGTCTCTGCGAGCTGCCCAACTCATTCAGGCAGTCCTACGAAGTCGAGCAGTCCGTCATGGAAAAGCTCAACGCCATCGCCACCAAGGTCTATCATGCTGACGGTGTCGACCTCGTCGGCAACGCCATCAAGCAGCTCAAGGAGATCGAAGCTCTCGGCTATGACAAGCTTCCCATCTGCATGGCCAAGACCCAGTACAGCTTCTCCGACGATCCCGCCAAACTCGGCGCTCCCTCCGGATTCCGCATCGCCGTCCGCAACCTCAAGGTAAGCGCCGGCGCCGGATTCATAGTCGCTCTTACCGGCGACATCATGACCATGCCCGGTCTCCCGAAGGTGCCCGCAGCCGAGAAGATCGACGTCGACGAGAACGGCGTTATCAGCGGCCTGTTCTAATCCATATAATCAACATCCAAATCAATAAGGAGTGTCATACAATGAAGAGTCATATTGACGACAAGCGTTATCACATTGAGATAATCCCGCCGAAGCAGAACACCGAGGACATCGAAGGCGATCTCGAAAAGTTCGCAGAGAAGTATACCCGCGTCATGGAAGACGGATACTGCATCTGCCTCACCGACAACGCCATGGGCCGCAAGGCTTTCCAGGGCACTGAGATGATCACAGAACTCGAGCTGCCCGTGAACCCCGACCAGGTCATGCTCCACCTCAACACCTTCCATTCCAAGGCTAATCTGGACGAGATCCTCAACACCGCAAAGGACCTCGGCATCAAGTACATCCTCGTCGTCAGCGGCGACGGCGCCCCCGACATGTCCAGGCTCGAACCCAAGGATATCGGCATCGACTGCGTCACCGTTACCAGCGTCGAGCTCTGCAAGTACATCAGGGCCAATTATCCCGACTTCATCCTCGGCGTCGCATTCAACCCCTATGAGCCGCCTGAGGCTGAGTTCGCAAAGATGGAGCGCAAGCTCGCCGCCGGCGCTTCCTTCATCATCACCCAGCCGATACTCGGCAAAAATGAAGTTTTCGACCAGCTTCTCGCCAAGTATCCCGAGATCCCCACGATAGCCGAAGCCTGGATGTCCAAGAAGGCTTATCTTCTCTCCGACGTCGTCGGCTATGAGATCCCGACCGATGCCGACTACGATGGTATCGCAACGCTGAAGGAGCTCGTAAAGAACTATCCGCAGTGCGGTTTCTATCTCTCGCTCATCGGCTACAAGACCCAGTATCCGCTCATCGGCGAGATCTGGAAGTAATCCACGCATGACGCTTATCCGCACCCGGCGCAGATCCTGCAGCCGGGCGCGGGCATATAGACCTGCGCGGCCCGGAACAGCCGGACAACTGCGCAGGACAACAAGAATCAGGAAGGATAGATTTATATGAATATTTTAGTCTGCATCAAGCAGGTTCCGGATCCGACCGAGCTGAAGGCCGATCCCGCGAAGAACACACTGAACACCGACGAAGTCCCGAAGATCATAAACCCGTTCGACAGCTATGCTCTTGAGGCCGCTGCGCGCATAAAGGACAAGGATCCCGAGACGAAGATAGTGATCGTCACCATCGGTACCGCCGGCGTCGAGAAGGCCCTCAAGGAAGGTCTCGGCATAGCTGCGGACCAGGCCTATTTCGTATCTGACGAGGCTTTTGCCGATTCCGACTCTCTTGCGACCGCATACATCCTCTCCTGTGCCGTCAAGAAGATCGAGGAGACCGAAGGCAAGTTCAACGCCATCTTCTGCGGCAAGCAGGCGACCGACGGCGATTCCGCCCAGGTCGGTCCCCAGCTCGCCGAGTATCTCGGCTATCCGCTCGTCACTTACGGCCTCGAGGCTTTCGACGAGGGCGACACGCTCAAGATCAACAAGGAGATCGACGGCGGCATCGAAGTCATCGCCGCACAGACTCCCTGCGTAGTGACTTTCACGAAGCCCTCCTGGGATCCCCGTTATCCCACCATAAAGCGCAAGATGGCTGCAAACCGTGCCCAGATCCCGACTCTGACCGGCGCTGATTTCGCCGGCCTCGACGCGTCCGCGATCGGCGCCGCCGGCTCTCCCACGAAGGTCATCAAGACCTTTGTGCCGCAGAGATCCAAGAGCGGCATCAAGATCCAGGAAGAAAGCGACGAGGAGTCCGCGAAGAAGCTGTTCGCTCTTCTGAGCGACGCTCGCGTTATCTGAGGGAAGGGGGAACACAGAAATGGAAGCCAAGACCAAAGACCTGTGGGTCATTATTGAGACAAATGAAGACGGAACCGCCAAGAATGTCGGCATCGAGATGCTGACTCCCGGCAAGGAGCTCGCCGGCAAGCAGGGCGGCGCTCTCGTCGCCGTCGTTATCGGCAGCGGCGTGGACGAAGCCGTCAAGGCGGCGTCCGAGTACGGTGCTGACAGGGTCATCGTCGTGGACGGCCCCGAATACAAAGACTTCACCGTCGACGCGTTCGCGAAGGCCCTTACGGCTCTCGTTGAAAAGTACGGACCGGACGCCATCCTCATCGGCGCGACCCCGGACGGACGTGAGCTCGCTCCTATCGTAGCCGGACGCCTGAAGACCGGCCTTGCATCCGACTGCACAGGCATCGGCGTGTGCGAGGACGGCAGCATAGAGTGGACCCGCCCGGCATACGGCGGAAGCATCATGGAAGTGCTGGCCTGCCCGGAGCAGAGGCCCCAGATCGGCAGCGTGCGCCCCGGCGCCTTCAAGAAGGGCGAGCCCGGCGAAGCGAAGGCCGAGATAATCAAGGAAGATATCAGCGTTGCCGCTGAAGACATCCGCACCAAGGTCCTCGAAGTAATCAAGGAAATGGGCGGCGAAAAGGTCGACCTCGAAGGAGCGGATATCATCGTGGCCGGCGGCCGCGGAGTCGGCGGACCGGAGGGCTTCGATCCCATCCGCGAGCTGGCCGAGGTCCTCGGCGCGACTGTCGGCGCGTCCCGCGCAGCCGTCGACGCAGGCTGGATCTCCCATGCGCATCAGGTAGGACAGACCGGCAAGATAGTCGGCCCGAAGCTCTACATCGCATGCGGCATCTCCGGCGCTATCCAGCACCTTGCCGGCATGACCTCCAGCGACGTCGTCGTCGCCATCAACAAGGATCCGGATGCCCCCATCTTTGACGTAGCCGACTACGGCATCGTAGGCAACCTCTTTGAGGTCCTTCCGGTCCTCACCGAGGAGATCAAAAAGGCAAGAGCCTGACAAAAAATGAACACGCATGTCCTCCGGACCTTGTACGGTCCGGAGGCAAGCGCTGTATAACAGTCAGAGAGTATTAGAGGTGCGAAAATGAACCTTCTTGAAGCAAGCGTAACAAGCTTTACCGAGCAGCTCGCCTCCAAATCGTCAGTTCCCGGCGGCGGCGGAGCCAGTGCGCTCGTAGGCGCGATAGGCGTCGCGCTGGGCGATATGGTCGGCGAGTTTACCGTCGGCAAGAAAAAGTACGCCGACGTTGAAGAGGAGATCAAGGCACTCATGGTGAGAGCGCAGGATCTGCGCGTGAAACTTCTTGAGTGCATCGAAAAGGACGCAGCGGCGTTCGAGCCGCTGAGCCGCGCATACAGCATCCCCAAGGAAGATCCAACCCGCGACGAGGTCATGGAAAAGTGCCTCCGAGAGGGTTCCGCTGTCCCGCTCGAGATGCTCGATCTCTGCTGCGAGTCCGTTGAGGTCCTCCGCGAGTTCGGCAAAAAAGGCAGCAGGATCATCCTTTCCGACGCAGCGACCGGCGCCATCATCTGCTACGGCGCTATCTGCGGCGCTGCGATCAACGTAAAGGTCAATACGAAATCGATGAAAGACCGCGAATACGCGGCCAGGATAGACGCTCACGTCGACGAGCAGATGGCAAAGTACCTGCCAATCGCGAAGGAGACGTACGAAGAGATTTACAGGGAGTTTTGCTGATGGCAGAGTTACTGAAAGGCGCGCCGGTCGCGGCAGCGCTCAATGAAAAGATGGCCGCTGACGCCGCGGCGCTCAAGGAAAAAGGCGTCATCCCTACGCTGGCGATCCTCCGCGTCGGAGAACGCGACGACGACCTCAGCTACGAGCGCGGCGCCATGAAGCGCTGCGGCCAGGTCGGAGTCGAAGTAAAGAACGTAGTTCTTCCCGTCGACGTGGACAGCGATACGTTCTTCAAGACGCTCGACGAACTGAACAACGATGATTCCGTTCACGGCATCCTGATGTTCCGCCCGCTGCCGAAGCAGCTCGACGGTGAGAAGGCGCGCAAATGTCTCGCGCCTGAGAAGGACGTGGACGGATGCACGGATGGTTCGCTCGCCGGCGTTTTCACGAACACGGTATGCGGTTTCCCGCCCTGCACGGCGCAGGCGGCGATGGAGATTCTGCACTATTACGGCATCGACCCGAAGGGCAAGAGAGTCACGATAGTTGGCAGATCCCTCGTCATCGGCAGACCGGTAGCCATGATGCTCATGCATGAGAACGCTACCATCACAATATGCCATACCCGCACGAAGGACGTTCCCGCGGAGACCCGAGGCGCAGAGATCGTAGTCGCTGCCTCCGGAGCGATGGAGAGCATCGGGGCAGAGCATCTGAGCGAAGGACAGATCGTCATCGACGTCGGCATCGGCTGGAACGAAGAAAAGCAGAAGCTCTGCGGCGACGTCAAGTTCGAGGAAGCGGAACCTATCGTTTCGATGATCACTCCCGTACCCGGCGGCGTAGGAAACGTTACCACCAGCGTGCTGGTCTCGCACGTTATCGAGGCCGCTAAACGTGCGGCGAAATAAGCCGCAGCCTGAGTAAAAAATAACGAGGTAGAGTAGGATCCGGCGCGTCAAGTGTCAGCGGATGGGAAGTTGCCGCTGAACGAAAACGATGTGCGTTGCGGTGCCGGGTCCGCATCCGTTGCCACTCAAGGTGGACATACCTCGCGGACGTCTTTCCCCGGTCCAGGAAGGGACGGGGGAACGGCGGCGCGTCGGAAGAAACTCCTTTTGTGGCTACTGCCGCGAAAGGAGTTTTTTGCATGAAAAAGTTTAAGTTCGACACCAAAACGCTCGCAGTCATGGGAGTGCTCATAGCTCTCGAGGTCGTTATCGCCCATTTTGTGACGTTCCGGCCGACACAGACCATCAAGCTCAGTCTGGACTTTCTTCCCATAGTTATTGCGGGCATAATGTTCGGGCCTGTCCCCGCGATGATCATAGGTATGCTCGCGGATATCCTAGGCGCGTTCATTTTCCCGGTCGGGCCGTATTTTCCGGGCTTTACCCTGACGGCCGCGCTTACCGGTCTTCTGTACGGCTTCCTGCTGCACAGGAACCAGTCCATGTTAAGGATAATAATCGCCGTGGCGGTGCAGCAGTGGATACTGAGCCTTCTGCTGAACACCTTCTGGCTCAAGATACTGTATGGTATGCCGTATGTCCCGACGCTGGTCACCCGGCTCCCGCAGACTGCGATCCTTACGGCCGTACAGCTCATATTCATACCGATCATCGTCAAGGTGATAAATCAGATCAGAAAGAGAGCGCTTACATGACTGAACAGGAAGCGATTTCCTATATAGAGAATTACGGCTGGAGCACCACGCGTCTCGGACTTGACCGCACGCTCGCGCTTCTGCACGCCCTGGGAGACCCGCAGAAAAAGCTGCGGTTCATACACGTTGCGGGCAGTAACGGAAAGGGGAGTTTCTGTGCCATGTTCGACGCGATACTCCGCTCAGCCGGCATAAGGACTGGACTCTATACATCCCCGTATATCCAGGTGTTCAACGAGCGCATCCGCATAGACAGCGAGGACATTCCCGGCGGCCGACTGGCCGAGATAACGGATAGAGTAATGTCGATCGCCGACGGCATGGAAGACCATCCGAGCCAGTTCGAACTCGTTACGGCCATAGCGCTGCAGTACTTCTATGAAGAGCACTGCGGCGCGGTCGTGCTTGAAGTCGGCATGGGCGGCGCTCTCGACTCCACGAACGCGATCGACGCTCCGGAACTCGCTGTTATCACAAATATCGGCCTCGAGCATACCGAATACCTCGGGAGCACGCTCGAGGCTATAGCCGAGACGAAGGCCGGAATAATCAAGACCGGCTGTTCCTGCGTATGCTACGACGGAGCGCCGGAAGTCACGGCGGTCGTAAAGAACGTATGCAAAGAGAAGAAAGTTCCGCTTTCCTGCGTGGATTTCTCGAGACTTGAACAGATCGATTACAGCCTTGACGGGCAGCGGTTCAGATGGGACGGCAGAGAGTATTCACTGTCTCTTCTCGGCCCGCACCAGCTCCACAATGCGGCACTCGTGCTGACTGGCGTGGAAGCGCTCCGAGAGCGTGGCTGGGATATTCCGGACGAGGCCGTGGCGGAGGGACTGCGCTCTGTGCAGTGGCCCGCCCGCATGGAGGTCCTGAGCCGTTCTCCGCTCTTCATCCTGGACGGTGGACACAACCCTCAGTGCGCCGAAGCTCTGACGACGAGCCTCGATCTGCTGCTGCCCGGCAAGAAAGTGATATTCCTCACCGGAGTTCTGGCAGACAAGGATTATGAGACCATAATGTCCCTGATGCTGCCGTACGCCGACAGATTCGTATGCGTGACGCCCGACAGCCCGCGCCGGCTGACAGCCGACGCTCTCGCTGAATATCTGACGTCCCGCGGGGCGCGGGCCTGCGCCTGCGGGAGCATCGAGGACGGAGTAGCAGAAGCCTTGGAACTCTCGGAAGAGAGCGGAGTGCCGGTCGTTTCCTTCGGTTCGCTCTATATGGCGGGACACGTCCGTACGGTCTTTCCGCAGAAGCTTAAAAAGATCCAGCGCAGACGCTGCCTAGCGGCGCGGAGGGCGCTTACCGGCGAACAGCGTTCGCGGTACAGCGCGGAGATATCCGGGACGCTTGCAGGACTTGCGGATATCAGAACCGGACGCACTGTTCTGTCCTACTGCGCCGTGGCCGACGAGGTCGATATCAGCGCTTTCGACGCATTTGCAGCAGCGAACGGCGTCAGGATCGCATACCCCGTCACCCGGGAAGGCGGCGGGATGGACGCGATGGTACCTCGGGACGGAAATGCCTGGGAGACCGGAGCGTACGGTATACGCAACCCGCTTCCGGAGCGTTCAGATATAGTTCCGCCGGAGCAGATAGACGCTGTGATCGTTCCCTGCGTCGGCTTCGACGCCGGCGGAGGAAGGCTCGGACACGGCGGCGGTTATTATGACAGATATCTCGCGAAATGCCCAGCCGCGGCAAAGATCTGCGTCGCGTTCGAGGCGCAGCGCCTGGACAGGGCAGCAGGAGAAAAGACTGACATCGACCCGGATATGACCGTTACAGAGGCTGCGGTCTACCGTTTCTGATACAAGTTTAGAAGGAGAGCGCGTTCCATGACGGCGATAGGCATAGACACCGGCAGCACGTCGACTGACGCTGTCGTCTACGATCTTGAAAACCACAGAATACTGACCTACGCCAAGACGATGACCACCCACGAGGATCTGGAGATCGGCATACGCGAGGTGCTGCGTCAGCTCCCGCGGGAAATGATCGACGAGGCCTCGTATATCTCGCTGTCCACGACTCTGGCCACAAACGCCTGCGTCGAAAAAAAGGGCGAGAACATATGTCTTCTTTTCATCGGCGCCAGCAAGGCGGCGGTGGAATGGACGCTGTCCTCATACGGCTTCGAGAGCATGGAGTTCATGCGTTTCATCGATGGCGACCCGGACAAGGGGATAGAGCCGGACTGGGAAGCGTTGGACGGGATGCTGCCGGGCATAACGAAGTTTTACGACGGCGTAGCCGTGGCACAGATCGGCGCCAGAACGAACGACGGCCTCTACGAACGTCAGGCGGCGGAGCGTATCGCCGCCGTAAGCGACATTCCGGTCACATGCTCCTATGAGATATTCAGGGAAGTAAACGTCATAAAGCGCGGCGCAGGAGCTCTTCTGAACGCGCGAATGTCAAAAGTTATAGCGGAATTCTTCCGTGCGATCCACGCTGCCCTCGATGAGGATGATATACATCTCCCGCTCCTGATAATGCGGAGCGACGGCTCTCTCGTTAGCGAGGAATACACCCTCCGCTATCCGGTCGAAACGCTCGTCTGCGGACCGACCGCCAGCGTCAAGGGCGCCGCGGAGCTCTTTGATGAACGGCAGGCCGTTGTTATAGATATGGGCGGAACTACCAGCGATATGGCCCTCATCAAAAACGGCAGGCCCAAGATCGACTCGAACGGCATCCGCCTCGCGGGCTGGCAGACTTTCGTCCGGGGCGTGAGCATAGAGACTCTTGCCCTCGGTGGAGACAGCCGCGTGTGGTACAGCCGCCGGTCGGTCTTCCTCGACAGCAGGCGCGTCATGCCTATATCCATACTTGCCAGCAGATACCCGGAGGTGATCCCGGAGCTCGAGAGCACGGAGGAATGGTACGACGGCTGTTCGGTGGCGCTGTATGAGCACTTCATACTGCTGAAAGACATAGACGACAGCGACCGGCGGTATTCCGAGGAGGACCGCAGGATATACAGGGCGCTGAAGGAGGGACCGAAGAGCGTCCTTCAGCTCGCGCAGGCGATCGGTACGAACAAATACAGCGTACGGACAGAGCGCCTTGAGCAACTCGGAGCGGTCCTGCGCTGCGGCTTTACTCCGACAGACGCGTTCGTACTCAGAGGCGATGCCCGGGATATGAAATGCGGGGCGTACGGGACTCTGATCACCGAGACCGCCGATCGTGCCGCCGGTCTTGCGCTGGGATTCATAAGCGCGTCTACCGGTCGGGACAGGGAATGGATCCTGAATGAGATCTACCGGCAGGTGAAGGAAAAACTCTACTGCAAGATCGTGGAGATGCTCTGGAGCGATTCATACGGAACGGAGCGTTCACCGCAGCCTCCTAAAGACCTTGAAAAGCTGGCGAAACAGACTTTTTCGATCGAAACTTCGGGTGAGGGCAACCGATTTTACAGGAGCACGTTTTCCACGGACGCGGTCCTGCTGGGTGCCGGAGCTCCGATACACGTCTTTCTTCCCGATGTGGCAAAAGCCCTGCATACAGAGTGGCGTATATCCGAATATTCGGGGGTATCCAACGCGCTGGGCGCTGTGCTGGGAAACGTCTGCGTATACGAGACGGTCCATATAAAGGCTGATTATACTTCTCCGAGGACTGACGAAAACGACGGGATATTCATCATCTTCGGAGAAAAGCGGGAATCGTTCGACGATATAGACGTGGCGATCAGACGCGCGAGAGAACTGGCGAGTGAACGTGCGATGATACAGGCGAAGCGCTGCGGCGCGAAGGGCGACGTTACTGTCACGTTCGAGGTCAAAAAGAAGGATATCGACACGGATTTCGGCCTGGCAAGGATCGGCGCAGACGTTACGGCCTGCGCACGCGGCAAGCTCCTGTAAAAAAAAGTATGTATCGTAAAAAATTACTAAAAATCTAATGAAATTACTTTACAGATATGTATATAACAGGTAATATGTATAGAAGTCAGAAAAGTATGGGCATTATTGCGTGCCAAATAGTGAAAGTGAATAAGGAGAAGAGCAACAATGACAACGATTGAAGAAATCTCTGCTGCTGTTGAAAAAGGCAAGGCAAAGCTTATCAAGGAACTTGTGCCCAGAGCTATCGAAGAGGGCTGCACTGCACAGGATATCCTGAACAACGGTCTGCTCCACGGAATGGGCATCGTGGGCGACCGGTTCACCCGTAATGAAGCTTTCGTACCTGAGGTGCTCGTAGCGGCGCGCGCCATGAATACCGGTACGGAACTCATCAAGCCGATGCTGAATGCAGAGGGCAACGAGCCTATCGGCAAGGCCGTTCTCGGCACTGTTGCGGGCGACCTACACGATATCGGCAAGAACCTCGTCCGTCTTATGGTCGAGAGCAAGAACATCGAAGTCATCGACATCGGCGTCGACGTGCCGAAGGAGAAGTTCGTTGAGACCGCCATCAATGAGAAGTGCGATCTCGTGCTCTGCTCGGCTCTTCTGACGACCACCATGCCGGCCATCGGCGAGGTTATCGAGGCCATTAAGGACGCCGGTATCCGCGACAAGGTCGTTATCATGATTGGCGGCGCGCCTGTCAACCAGGCATTCTGCGATGAAGTCGGTGCGGACTATTACACCGAGGACGCAGCGGCCTGCGCCAACAAGGCCGAGGAGATACTCAAGGGCCTCAAAGGTGCCTGAGCGTTAGTTTAATACCATCGAAACAAACGGAGAAGATGACCATTTCGCTTTATGGCATCTTCTCCGTTCCAAAATCTACAATATGCCGTGCGGCAAAGGAGGAAAACAAATGGCAAAGATCATCACAGCGAGAGAGGCAGCTGCCCTCATTCCCGACGGGGCGACGGTCGGCCTGGCCGGCATGGGCCTTTCCGGCTGGGCGGAGGAGCTTGCCTGCGCTATCAGGGACAATTTCCGCGAGACCGGCCACCCCTGCAATCTCCATCTGAAACAGGGCAGCGCCATGGGCGACTGGGGCTACGGCAACCAGTTCGACGGCTGGGACCGCTCCAGACTTCCCGAGCCCGATAACGATCACGGTGTACGCGGCGTCTCCAGATTCGGAGAGGCCGGACCGGGACTTGTCACGAAATGGACCAGCGCTCACATCGGCAGCGCGTTCGCCATGTGCGATCTCGCAAGAAAAGATCAGGTCGAGTCGTACTGCCTGCCGCAGGGCGTCATCATAAACCTCTGGCGTGAGATCGCCGCCGGCCGTCCCGGCCTTATAACAAAGATCGGCCTCGGTACTTTCGTCGACCCCCGCGTCGAGGGCGGACGCATGAACGCCTGCGCCAAGGACGAGCTCGTCAAGCTCGTGGAGTTCAACGGCGAAGAGTATCTGTTCTATCCTTCATTCAAGGCAGACGTTGCCCTCCTCCGCGGCACTATAGCAGACGAGAACGGCAACATCTCCTTTGAGCATGAGAGCGTTATAAACGAGGGCTTTTCCGTTGCTACCGCGGTAAAGAACAGCGGCGGCTTAGTCATTGTCCAGGTCGAGTACCTTGCCAAGAAAGAGACCCTCAATCCCAAGGATATAAAGATACCCGGCGTCCTCGTCGACTACGTAGTCGTCGCTAAGGACCCGAAGTCCTGCTGGCAGGCTGAAGGCACTTACTGGGAGCCTTCCTATTCCGGACACATCCGCATCCCGCTCGACAGCATAGAGCCGCTTCCGTTCGACGAGCGCAAGGTCATATGCCGCCGCGTCGCGATGGAACTCAAGAAGGGCGACCTCGTCAACC
>JAFZSD010000055.1 GCA_017619535.1 Oscillospiraceae bacterium
CTTCCGACGGACCTATGGCCCAGACCCGTGAGCATCTGCTCCTTGCCCGCCAGGTTAACGTTCCTTACGTACTCGTTTTCCTGAACAAGGTCGACCAGGTCGACGACGAAGAGCTCCTCGAGCTCGTCGAGATGGAAGTCCGCGAGCTTCTCGATAAGTACGAGTTCCCGGGCGACGACACCCCGATCATCCCCGGCAGCGCGCTCAAGGTCCTCGAGAGCGACTCCAAGGATCCTCATGCTCCCGAGTATGAGTGCATCTGGAGGCTCATGGATGCTGTCGACACCTACATCGCGACCCCGGACCGCAAGGCTGACCTGCCGTTCCTCATGCCTGTTGAGGACGTCTTCACCATCACCGGACGCGGCACCGTCGCCACCGGCCGTGTTGAGCGTGGCCAGATCAAGATGAACGAGAAGGTTGAGATCGTCGGCCTCATGGACGAGCCCCGCGAGACCACCGTTACCGGCATTGAGATGTTCCGCAAGCTCCTCGACTATGCAGAAGCCGGCGACAACATCGGTACTCTTCTCCGCGGCATCGCGAAGAACGAGGTCGAGCGCGGCCAGGTCCTTGCAAGACCCGGCAGCATTCACCCCCACACCAAGTTCCGCGGCCAGGTCTACGTTCTGACCAAGGAAGAGGGCGGACGTCACACCCCGTTCTTCAACAACTATCGTCCTCAGTTCTATTTCCGTACGACTGACGTTACCGGCGTTATCACTCTTCCGGCCGGCACCGAGATGTGCATGCCCGGCGACAACGTCGAGATGGACGTTGAGCTCATCACCCCGATCGCTATCGAGGAAGGCCTCCGCTTCGCTATCCGTGAAGGCGGCCGTACCGTCGGTTCCGGCGTCGTTATCGGCATCAACGAGTAATCGATATCTCACGAAATAAAAGGGAGCACGCTTCAAAGGCGTGCTCCTTTTTGCACAGCTTCTTCGGATATGGACGGGGAAGCTGTGTTTTGCTATAATCCTGAATGTGCAAACGAAGATCATGACCGTGACAAGGGGTGACCTTATAATGGCTGAGATAAGGATCGACAGGATAATCGCGGCCTCCGGCCTGGCCAGCCGGAGAGAGGCGGCCTCGCTCATACGTCAGGGCGCGGTCACAGCCAACGGAGCGACCGTGAGGTCCGGGTCGGAGAAGTTCGATCCCGAGACCGCGGATATAAGAGTCAGCGGCGAACCTGTCGGATACAGGGAGCACAGATACATCATGATGAACAAGCCCGCGGGCTATGTCTCGGCCGTCACCGACAGGCGGGATCCACCGGTGACCGATCTGCTCGACGCCCGACTCCGCAGACTGGAACTGTTTCCCGCTGGACGTCTCGACAAGGAGACGGAGGGGTTCATCCTTCTGACAAACGACGGCGATCTTGCCCACAGGGTGATCTCGCCTAAAAGCGGAGTCGAAAAAGTATACTATGCCGAAGTGGAAGGCGTCCTGAACGATACGGATATACAGGCTCTAGCGGAAGGAGCAAAGCTCAGGGACGGTACGAGATGCCTGCCTGCAAGGCTCGAGATCATAACTCCCGGCACGGCGTTCGTAGCGGTACGTGAAGGCAAGTACCATCAGGTCAGAAGGATGCTCGCATCAAGGGGGAAACCGGTGAAGTATCTGAAGCGTGTGTCTATAGGCAGCGTAGTATTGGACGGAGCGCTCCGTTCGGGGGAGTACAGGGAACTGACGGAAGAAGAGCTCTCCGGCCTGTTCTCGGAAGAGATAGCGGATCTTGCCGTTTTTCAGATCCCAAAGAAGAGGTGAAAATTGCACAAACGGCTTTTTTGGCCATGTAGCTAAAAAAACGGAAAATCCGGCCCGGTTTTGTAATATTTGGCAATCGAATTATGGCAACTAAGCAAAAATATTGAAAATCATGATTATTTTGTATTGAAAATCATCAATAATTTGTGTATTATGTAAATTGTCAAATTAACGAAAGATCAGGGAAAGTACCGCACGGTCCGACGGTCTAACCGCATTTGCGGGCCGTGAAGACGGGCAATAAAGGTTGAAAGTTGAGGCATCTGAAAATGTCGAGCAGGGTTTTCCAGAGTATCGTGATCCAGATGAAAGAGGCTTCGGGCAGAGCAGTCGGAGTCATCGATTCAGCAGGACTAATCGTCGCCAGCAGTGAGCTCTCTCTCGTGGGGTCGACGCTCGGCGCGTCTCCTCTCATAGAGGACGCAGGCGGAAGGACGGTAAGATCCTTCGGATATACCTTCAGAGCGCTCGGCGGGCAGCAGCATTTCGACTACGCCGTTTTCGTGAACGGTGAAGACGATTTCGCGCAGACCGTCTGCCTCATGGCGGATATAGCGCTCACCGAGGCGAAGGCCTATTATGAGGAGAAGCACGACAACGCCGCTTTCGTAAAGAGCATAATATCCAACAACATCCTTCCCGGAGATCTCTATGTCCGCGCGAAGGGACTCCATCTGGCGACCGACGTCACGCGGGCCGTTTTCCTCGTGCGCCAGACCCAGAATCCGGACGTCACGGCGATCGAATCGCTCCAGAACCTTTTCCCCGACAGGCAGAAGGATTTCGTCATCTCCGTAAGTGAAACGGATATCGTAGTCATTAAAGAGGTGCCGCTGGGGACCGACGGAAAAGAACTCTACAAGCTTGCCGCCTCCATAGAGCAGAAGCTCACGGACGAGACGGACGTCAGGACCGTCATAGGCATAGGCACCCCGGCCAAGCATCTTCGCGAGCTCGCCGACAGATACAAGGAGGCTCAGGTGGCTATCGATGTCGGAAAGGTGTTCGACACCGACAAGACCATAATCAACTACGAGAACCTCGGCATAGGAAGGCTCATATACCAGCTGCCGACGACCCTGTGCGAGATGTTCCTCGCGGAAGTCTTCAAGAAGAATCCGATCGACTCGCTGGACGAGGAGACGCTGTATACGATAAAGAAGTTCTTTGAGAACAATCTCAACGTCTCCGAGACTTCGAGGAAACTGTTCGTGCACAGGAACACCCTCGTATACCGCCTGGAGAAGATAAAGAAGCTCACCGGGCTGGATCTGCGCGAATTCGATCACGCGATAGTATTCAAGGTCGCGCTCATGGTCAAGAAATATCTCTCGTCCCAGGAAAACGCGGGCTGAGACGGGAAAAGGGCTCATACAGGATTTGAGGGAAATATCACATGGTTCAATTTGTCAATGTATTCAAGGCTTATGAAAACGGGATCAAGGCGCTGAAAGACGTCAGCTTCACTCTCGAAGACGGCGAGTTCGCGTTCCTTGTCGGTCCGTCCGGATCGGGAAAATCAACTATAATCAAGCTGATAACCGGCGAGATCATGCCGACAGCCGGCAAGGTCTCGGTGAACGGATTTGATCTGGACACCATCAAGAGACGCAAACTCCCGAAGCTGAGACGCACCGTAGGCGTCATATTCCAGGACTTCCGCCTCATAGAGAACAAATCGGTCTATGAAAACGTCGCGTTCGCCATGCGCATCGTCGGCGCTTCAAATAAGGAGATCAAACAGCGCGTTCCGTACGTGCTCGGCCTCGTAGGTCTCGAGTCCAAGGAAAAGTTCAAACCGAACGAACTCTCCGGCGGCGAGCAGCAGCGCGTTGCTGTCGCACGCGCCCTCATCAACAACCCGACGCTCATCATAGCCGACGAGCCGACGGGCAACCTGGATCCGGCGCGCAGCCTCGAGATACTCATGCTGCTGGAAAAGATAAACGAACTTGGCACGACGATGCTGGTGGTCACTCATGAGAAGGACGTAGTCAACCAGTTCTCAAAGAGAGTCATCGCCATCGACGGCGGCAAGGTCCTGAGCGACGGATTGGGCGGGTATTACGGTTATGAAGCTTAACAGAATCGGTTATTACATAAAAGAAGGCCTGACGGGCCTCGTAAAGCACGGCTTTATGTCGTTCGCGTCCGTTTTCATCATCGTGGCGTGCCTTCTCATAATGGGAAGCTTTTCTCTGCTGGCGCTTAACGTCAACGCCATCATCAAGGACTTCGAGGATGAGAACGTAGTCCTTGCGTTTATCGACGAGGACATCCCAGAGCAGCAGGCCCGCGCCCTTGAGAGCCAGATACTCTCCGTCCCCAACGTGGCAAGCGCCGAGTTCATAAGCCGGGAAGAGGCGTATGAGAGCTTCATCAGCAAATCCGAAGAGAAATACGCCGACCTGGACGCCTCCGTTCTGAGACACCGTTTCGCGGTCTATCTCGACGACGTGGCGCTGACGGCGCAGACCCA
Organism: Oscillospiraceae bacterium; assembly: GCA_017619535.1. Taxonomy (GTDB): domain Bacteria; phylum Bacillota; class Clostridia; order Oscillospirales; family Oscillospiraceae; genus RGIG8048. The sequence continues at coordinate 4,262 of JAFZSD010000055.1, forward strand.
GCAGGATCTGAGGAACATACCGGGCGTGGCGGAGATCACGGCGAACCTCAGCATAGCACGCGGCATCGTGACAGTAAGGAACGTGGTCAGCGCCGTGTCGATGGTGCTGGTTGTCATCCTTCTCATTATCTCTTTCTTCATCATGTCAAATACTATAAAGCTCGCGACTGTGGACAGACGCGAGGAGATAGGGATCATGAAGGTCGTCGGCGCAACGAACGCCTTTATAAGATGGCCCTTCGTCCTTGAAGGTTTCATCCTGGGCATCGCCGGCGCGCTTATAGCTTTCGTCGCTCTCTGGGCCCTTTATACGTTCATAGCAGGGGAGATAGTCAAGAACTATACCTCGACCCTGTTCTCGATAATACCCTTCTCCAGCGTTCAGATCCCGATACTCGTAATATTCCTCGTCATCGGCTTCGCCGTAGGCGTTCTTGGAAGCTCGTTCGCCATAAAGAACTATCTCAAGGTCTGATACCGGGAGCTTTTATGAATAAATCGGTAATAAGGGTAATCGCGGTAATCCTCGCGGTCATACTTGTCGTCACTATCCTGCTCGGCATAATAAGCGTTCCAGCCAGAGCCGTCACGCAGGATGATATCGACGCGCTCATAAGCCAGGAAGAAGAGATCTCGCAGCGCAAGGAGGAGATCCGCGCCAAGATCGATTCTTACGAGTTTCAGCAGATGGCCATCCTGGAAAGAGTGGAGACGCTGAACCAGCAGATGTTCCTGACCGAGGAGGACATCGAGAATATCAAGCAGCGCATAGAGCTCTACGGCACGCTCATCGCAGACAAGAAAGAGGCTGTCGCCGAGGCCCAGAAGGCCGAGGAGGCCCAGCTCACAGAATACAAGCGGCATGTCAGATCGATGGAAGAGGCGGGCCCGCTGACTTACCTCAGCGTGATCTTCGAGGCGGCGAGTTTTCCCGATCTGCTGGGGCGGCTCGATTTTATCAAGCAGATAATGAACGAAGACGAGCGCCAGTACAAGAGACTGACCGCGGCAAAGGAGTCCACGGCCGCAGCGGTGGGAGCTCTGGAAAAGGTCGCCGGCGACCAGCAGGCTGAGCAGAAGCTCCTTGAGGAGAAAGAAGCGCAGCTGCAGAGCGAGATCGAAGAGTCCCAGAACATGCTCAAGGAGATCGAAGGCCAGATAGACTCATTCCAGGCTCTTTATCAGGAGGAGGAAGCCGCGAGACTCGAGCTCGAGCAGCAGATCGCAGAGCTTCAGGAAGAGCTTGAACGTCAGCAGCAGGCCTGCGTTCAGGGGTCCGGCAGATTCGTGTGGCCGGCTACCAGCTATATCGTAACGTCCACTTTCGGCACGCGGCTGCACCCTGTCTACGGTTATTATCTGACACATTACGGAGTGGATATCGGAGCCGGTTACGGTACTGAGGTATACGCTGCCGACAGTGGAACGGTGATCGCGTCTGAGTACAGTTCCTCGTACGGATACTATATCGTCATCGATCACGGCAACGGATACACTACGCTTTACGGACATATGAGCACGCTCATAGCCTCCGTAGGCGAAGGCGTATCTCAGGGTGAGGTGATCGGCCTTATAGGTTCGACCGGCGTATCCACAGGTCCGCATCTCCATTTCGAAGTCCGTGATTACGGAGTCTGCATAGACCCGCTGGACTTCTTCAGCGGTTACGAGATCTGGGAATAAACTGACGCGGCATACGGCAGGGGCGCAGAGAGCGCCCCTGTTTTCATTCTTGACAGACGGCCGCTTCATCGTATATAATTGCACGCTGTAATCATGTACGAACGATACTTTTTCATATTACTAATCCGAAAGGACGGTCCTGAACCATGGCAACCGAGAACAACAGATTCAAGATGAGCGAGGCTCGCCTTGAAGAGCTGAAAAAGAGACTTGAATTCCTCCAGACGGAGAGAACCGCAGAAGTGGCCGAGCAGCTCAAAGAAGCCCGCTCATACGGCGACCTTTCTGAAAACAGCGAATATGACGAGGCCAAGACCGAGCAGGGAAAGGTCTACTCTGAGATAGCTGAGATAAAGAACCTTATAGAGAACGCTGAGATAGTCCAGGAGACCAATACGAGCGATCAGGTCGGTATCGGTACGCGCGTGACTATCAAGGACATCGAATACAACGAACTGGACACTTTCCAGATAGTGGGTTCCCAGGAAGCGGACCCGGACGCCGGGAAAATCTCCGACGACTCGCCTCTCGGCAAAGCGCTCATGGGCGGAGTAGTGGGGCAGACCATAGAGGTCGCCGCTCCCGTCGGCACCGTTAAGTTCCAGATAAAGAAGATAGAAAAGTAACTCCGGAGGTGCAGCAATTGGCTGACAACATCACGAACCCGGTATCCGAAGAGCAGGAGCTCTCGGAGATACTGCAGATAAGACGCGACAAGCTCGCAAAGCTGTGCGAAGAGGGACGCGATCCTTTCCAGATCACGAAGTTCACCCGTACGGCCTATTCCGCTGACGTAAAAGACGATTTCGAAGCCATGGAGAACAAGGATGTCGCCATGGCCGGACGCGTCATGGCCAAACGCGGCATGGGAAAGGCTATCTTCGCGGACATAGCTGACGACCGCGGCAGGATCCAGATATACGTCCGCCTCAACGACGTCGGCGAGGAGACCTTCGCGGATTTCCGGAAGGTGGATATAGGAGACATCATCGGTGTAGAGGGATACGTCTTCAAAACGAAGATGGGCGAGATATCCATCCACTGCCGCACCGTCACTCTGCTGGCGAAGTCACTGCGCCCGCTGCCTGAAAAGTTCCACGGTCTTACCGACAGGGAGACCCGCTACCGCCAGCGTTACGTCGACCTCATCATGAATCCGGAAGTCAAGCAGGCTTTCGTCGTGCGCAGCAGCTTCATAAAGCACATACGTTCGTTCCTCGACGCCCGAGGATATATGGAAGTGGAGACGCCGGTCCTTAACACGATATCCGGAGGCGCCACTGCAAGACCGTTCATAACGCACCACAACACGCTGGATATAGACATGTACATGCGTATCGCGACCGAGCTGCACCTCAAGAGGCTCATCGTCGGCGGCATCGAACGCGTCTACGAGATAGGCAGGATCTTCAGGAACGAAGGCATGGACACCCGCCACAATCCGGAGTTCACGTCGGTCGAGCTGTACGAGTCCTACGCAGATTTCAACGACATGATGGACCTGTTCGAGGAACTTCTTTCCTCGGCAGCCGACAAGATACTCGGCACGTACAAGGTGACCTGGCAGGGCGAGGAGATCGATCTCGCTCCGGGATGGCGCCGCATGACCATGGCCGAGGCCGTAAAGGAGTATCTCGGCGTCGACTTTATGGCGATCGACTCGGACGAGGACGCGGTCGCGGCCGCGAAAGCAGCCGGTATAGATATGGAGAACGTCGAGTCCACCTGGGGCCACGCCCTGTACGAATGCTTCGACCAGAAGGTCGAGGGCATGCTCGTCCAGCCGACGTTCATCACCATGCATCCCGTCGACGTTTCTCCTCTTGCAAAGCGCAGCCCCTCGGATCCGCGCCTTACCGAGAGATTCGAGCTGTTCATATGCCGCAGCGAGATGGGCAACGCCTTCTCCGAGCTCAACGACCCCATCGACCAGCGCCAGCGGTTCGTCAAGCAGATGGAACTGCGCACGGGCGGGGACGAAGAGGCCGGCATGATGGACGAGGACTTCCTCAACGCTCTTGAATACGGCATGCC
>JAFZSD010000056.1 GCA_017619535.1 Oscillospiraceae bacterium
GCTCGAGGAGCTCCGCAAGGAAGGCATGGCCACCGGCGAGATGATAAAGCTGAACGAGGAGATCCTTCCGGGCTGCTACTATCACAGAAGCGCTCCCAACGACGTGGCCCGCGTCGAGGACAGAACGTTCATCTGCTGCAAGAAGAAAGAGGACGCCGGCCCCACCAACAACTGGATGGATCCCGATGAGATGCGCGCTCTGCTCAAAGGTATTTACGACGGCTGCATGAAGGGCCGCGCAATGTACATCATCCCTTACTCCATGAGCATCGTCGGCTCCCCGTTCGCCAAGTACGGCATCGAGATCACCGACTCCATCTACGTCGTCCTCTCCATGGCCATCATGACCAGAGTGGGCACCGACGTTTACGACGCCCTCGGCGACAGCGGCGATTTCATCAAGGGCCTCCACTCCAAGGCCGAGCTGGACGCTGAGAAGAGATACATAGTCCACTTCCCGGAGGACAACACGATCATGTCCGTCAACTCCGGTTACGGCGGAAACGTGCTCCTGGGCAAGAAGTGCTTCGCGCTCCGCATAGCCTCCTATCTGGGCCACCAGGAAAAATGGATGGCGGAGCATATGCTCATCCTGGGCATCGAGAATCCCCAGGGCGAGATCAGATACCTGGCGGCGGCTTTCCCGTCCGCCTGCGGAAAGACGAACCTCGCCATGCTCATCCCGCCCGCCATCTACCGCGAGAAGGGCTGGAAGGTATGGTGCGTCGGCGACGACATCGCCTGGCTCCGCGTGGGCCCCGACGGAAGGCTCTGGGCGGTCAACCCCGAGAACGGCTTCTTCGGCGTCGCTCCCGGCACCAGCGAGAAGTCCAATCCCAATGCTCTCGCCTCCACCAGAAAGAACTCCATATTCACGAACGTCGTCCTCACCAAGGACGGAAACGTCTGGTGGGAAGGCCTCGACAAGAATCCTCCGAAGGACGCCCTCAACTGGAAGGGAGAGCCCTGGGATCCCTCCGACGGCAGCAAGGGCGCTCATCCGAACTCCCGCTTCACGGCTCCGGCCATCAACTGCCCGTGCCTGTCACCTGAGTTCAACAACCCCAACGGTGTACCGATCTCCGCTCTCGTGTTCGGCGGACGCCGCGCGAAGACCGCTCCGCTGGTATACCAGTCCCGCGACTGGGATCACGGCGTGTTCGTAGGCTCCGTGATGGCTTCCGAGACCACCGCCGCCGCGGCAGGCGCCGTCGGCGTCGTACGCCACGACCCCATGGCCATGCTCCCGTTCTGCGGCTACAACATGGGCGACTACTGGCAGCACTGGCTGGATATGGGCAAGCTCATCAAGAAACAGCCAAAGATCTTCAATGTCAACTGGTTCCGCACCGACGACGAAGGCCACTTCATATGGCCCGGCTTCGGAGACAACCTCCGCGTCCTCGAGTGGATCATGAAGCGCTGCTACGACGAAGTCGACGCCGCCGAGACTCCGATCGGCTACGTGCCGAAGCCCGGTGACATCAACCTCGAGGGCATCGACGTGACCCCCGAAGTCCTCGCGGACCTCGTCAGCGTGGACAAGGAGATCTGGAAGGGCGAGGCCGCCCGCATCGAGGAGTTCTACGCCAAGTTCGGCGACAAGCTCCCGAAGAAACTGGCCGAAGAGCTGGAGATCCTCAAGGAGAAGCTCGGCTGATCCTGTCTTAAAAACACCTAAGCAGGTTTTATTACCAAGCCACTAATAGGGTTGTTCTATAGTTTTTTGGAAATGGCATGATCCCTCGGGTCATGCCATTTCTTTGGCATCAACACGGTGTGATGCTATCTTAAAAGTGTGCACGGGAAGGTAGAAAAATGCGTGTGAAGTCAAATGATATCGAAATATTCAGGACAAAAATGTAGAAAATAACAGAATGGAATCGTAGAAATATCTTGATTATATACTGTGCGCATGTTACGATTACCATGTAATGATAGAGGGGGTGCCCATATGCTGACTCCGGAAGGATATAGGCCAAGGCTGATTGATGCCCATATTTCGCGACTCATGAGCATCTATGGCGCTGTTTGTGTGGAAGGACCGAAATGGTGCGGGAAAACCTGGACTTCCAGAAACCATTCTGAGTCTGCCGTATTCATTGGCGATCCTGCGGGAAATTTCATGAACAGACAGCTTGCGGAAATGGATGCTTCACTTGTGTTGGAGGGCAAATCCCCGCGACTAATTGATGAATGGCAGGTGGTGCCGGCTATTTGGGATGCTGTCAGATACAAAGTGGATCAGACCGGAAATAAGGGGCAGTATGTGCTTACCGGCTCTTCCACACCTGTTATGAAAGGGAAACTCCACGGCGGCAGCGGAAGAATTGGTAGAATCGCCATGCGTACCATGTCCTTATACGAAACCGGGCATTCGACGGGAATTGTCTCAATTATGGATCTCTTCAATGACTCACTGTCCGCGGCTCCGGTGCCGGAAGTACAGCTGGACGAACTCATCTCTTACGTGGTCAGAGGAGGCTGGCCCGGGATTCAAGATTTGCCGCAGAGAGATGCATTGCAGATTCCGAAGGATTATCTCCAGAATATTCCGGATGATATGGAGCGCAGTGACGGCAAGAAAAGAGACGTGAAAAAAGTTGCCGCACTGCTTCGTGCACTTGGCCGCGCGGAAAGCAATATGACTTCCAAAAAGGCACTGCAGAAAGATATAGAAGAATTTGCAGAAGATCGGGAGAATATGAGCGAGGTTTCTTTCGATACAATTACAGATTATCTGGATTGCTTTTCGCGCTTATTTCTGACAGAAGATCAACCGGCTTTTGAAAACAAACTGCGATCTTCCATAAAGGCGCTGAAGAAACCAAAGCGGCATTTTACAGATCCATCGCTTGCTGCGGCGGCTATCGGTGCGACTCCGGAAATGTTAAAGAACGATCTAAACACCTTTGGATATCTTTTTGAAGCTCTCTGTGTGAGGGATTTGAGAATTTACTCAGCTTGTTATGACGGAAAGGTCTATCATTACCATGACGAACGGGACAACGAGGTCGATGCCGTAGTTGAACTTCCTGACGGACGATGGGGCCTATTTGAGATTAAGGTTGGTTTTCACCAGGTAGAAGCAGCAGCGCAGGAACTGCTTAGACTGAGGACAAAATTTAAAGCAGAAACAGATTCGGACGCGTCTTTTTTATGTGTATTATGCGGGATGTCAAATGCTGCATTCAAAAGACCGGATGGCGTATTTGTCGTTCCTATAACTGCTCTCGGAATATGAAGATGTCAAATCAGGCGGTTATTGTTGCGCACAAACAGATATCAGTGGTGTTGCCACAATTTAATGTGACATCTTTGTGTGCATCAGTCCGCGTGAGCCGCCCCTTCTTCTTGGCTATCCGCTGCAGTATGGGGAGTTCATGCTTGCCCCTGCGTAAAGTATAAATTTTCTGTAAATGCGTTGACTGAAAGGGGAATGTGTTGTAATATTCTATAGGTAACTTATGTATACCGCCCACAAACGACGGAGGTTCTGAAATGGGTATCATATCTGAAGTAAAGTGCGGAAGGTGCGACAGACGCTATTCCGGTTTCCGCAGCAGATGCCCCTACTGCGGGGCTCGCCGCAACAAGCGCGGCAAGCATGCCGACGATTCCGACAATTCCAGAGGAAAGCTCATAGTAGGCGCTCTTCTGCTCCTTATCCTTATAGTGGCCATCGTGGTCCTCATCGTTACGAGCCTCGGCGAGAAGGCCGAGAAGCCCGCAAGCAGCAAGAACGAGAACATCGTCGACGTCAACGACGACGAAGTGACGACGGTGCCCGGAAACGAGACTGCCCCGGGCCAGAAGGAAGACACCACGATCCCGCCGGAGAACGAGAAGAAGCCGGAAGAGAACAAGCAGCCGGAGGTCGAGCTCAATTCCGTCACGCTGACCTATAACGGCTACGCTCTCGAGGATCTCGACTTCAGCATGTCCGTGGGCGAAACGCTCAAGCTTGACTACGTCACCGATCCGGAGGACACCGGGCTAAAGGCCAAATGGGAGAGCAGCGATCAGGACGTGTTCATCGTAAAGAGCGACGGTACCGTTACCGCCGTCGGCGAAGGCACCGAGACGCTGACGCTCACGGTGGGAGACATCTCCGTCGACTGCATAGTCCGCGTCAACTGATATATTCCATCCTTACATACAGACACCGCCGCTTTTGCGGCGGTGTTTTTCTGCCGCTCTCGTTGCGGCCATGTTATCTGCGTGGTATACTAAAGCATTAGATGAAACAACGGAAAACGATGGAGGAGATCCTTTTGAACGGATACGAACTGCTGGCTCCCGCCGGCGACATGGAGTGTCTCGAGACGGCGATACGCTACGGCGCCGACGCAGTGTATCTGGGCGGTCCCGAGCTGCAGCTGCGCTCAGGCAAGGTCGGTTTCGACCGCAGGGAGCTGGAGCGGGCGGTCAGCTACGCCCATCTTGCCGGCCGCAAAGTGTACGTCACCGTCAATTCCTTCGCCTTCAACAGGGAGATAGGCCTCGTGCCCGAATACGCGCAGTACCTTCAGGATATAGGCGCGGACGCGGCGATCGTCACGGACATCGGAGTCCTCGCCGAGATTAAGAAGAGCGCGCCGTTTCTGCCGGTGCACGTGAGCACCCAGGCAAACTGCATGAACTGGCGGGCGGCCTGCGTCTACCGCGACATGGGCGCGTCCCGCGTCATCCTCGCCCGTGAGCTCTCCCTCAGCGACATAGCCCAGATACGGGCGAACACGCCGAAGGATCTTGAACTGGAGGCCTTCGTCCACGGGGCCATGTGCATGGCGTATTCCGGACGCTGCCTCATAAGCTCCTATCTGAACGGGCGCAGCGGCAACCGGGGCGAGTGCACCCAACCCTGCCGCTGGGGCTACGCCCTTATGGAGGAGAAACGGCCCGGCGAGTATTTCCCGGTGGAGGAGGACGGAGACTGTTCTGCCATACTGAGCTCCCACGACCTCTGCTGCATAGACATACTGGACGATATGAAGAAGGCCGGGATCGTGTCCTTCAAGATAGAGGGGCGCATGAAGACCGCCTATTACGTGGCCACCGCCGTTAACGCCTACAGGATGCGCCTGGACGGCGCGGCGGACGCCGACTACTGCCGCAGGGAGCTGGAGTCCATGGCCCACAGGCCCTATTCCACCGGATTCTATCTGGGCGATGAGAGGATGGGCCATAATAACGACGGGAAGGTGCGCCAGAGCTGCGCCTTCGTCGGCGTGGTACAGGCATGTTCCGACGGCATACTGACCGTCGAGCAGAGGAACCGCTTCGCGGTGGGAGAGACGCTGGAGGTGCTGTCACCGGGCATGACGGCCAGGGAATTCACGGTCGCCTCCATTACGGACGAGCTGGGGACGGCTCAGGACTGCGCGCCGCACCCGCAGCAGACGGTGCTGGTGCCCTGTCCCTATGAACTGCGCTACGGCGACATACTCAGACGCCGCGGCGGCGAACAGGTCCTGCGGAGCTGCTGACCGGGGTGTTCGGATATGACGGAAAGGAAATGTGAGATACTGGCCCCCGTCGGAGGGCATGAACAGCTCCTGGCCGCAGTAAGATGCGGAGCGGACGCCGTATATCTGGGGACAAAGGGCTTCAACGCCAGGCGGAACGCCGAGAACTTCGAGGCCGATTCCCTGAGGGAAGCCGTGTCCTACTGCCACGCCAGAGGAGTGAAGCTCTACGTCACCGTGAACACCCTCGTAACGGACGCCGAGATGGAGCGCCTGGAGGAAGAGGCCAGGATGATAGCGGACAGCGGGGCCGACGCGGTGATCATCCAGGACATGGCCGTCTTCAGGCTGTTTCGGGACAGGTGCCCGACCATAAAAAGACACGCCTCCACCCAGACCGCCGTCCACAACTGCGACGGGGCGAAGCTCCTGCGGGACATAGGCTACGACCGCATCGTCCTGGCAAGAGAGCTCTCCCTGGGCGAGATGGAGAAGATAATAAAGGAGTCCGGCGTGGAAGCCGAGGCCTTTGTCCACGGGGCCCACTGCATGAGCCTCTCTGGCGCCTGCTATCTGTCCGCCATGCTGGGCGGAAGGAGCGGCAACCGGGGCCTCTGCGCCCAGCCCTGCAGACTAGATTTCCGCATAGGAGACGCGGACCACGCGCTCTCCCTCAAGGACATGTCGTACATAGACCATATCCGTGAAATGGCGGATATTGGGGTGAAGTCCTTCAAGATAGAGGGCCGGATGAAGCGGCCCGAATACGTGGCGGCCGCAGTGACCGCCTGCGGGAACGCCATGGAGGGAAAGGAATACGACAGAGAGACGCTCCAGGCCGTATTCTCCCGCAGCGGCTTCACCGACGGATACCTTACGGGCTCCCGGGGACGGGAGATGTTCGGCTTCCGGAGAAAAGAGGACGTGACCGCAGCCTCCGACGTGCTGTCGGAGCTGGCCGGCCTTTACCGGGCCGAAACGGGCCGGATAGAGGCGGATATGACGCTTGCACTCAGAGAGGGGAAACCCGCGGAACTCACCGTGACAGACGGGGAGAACTCCGTAACCGTGACGGGAGCCGTTCCGGAGAAGGCCGTGAACAGGCCCACCGACGAAGAGTCGGCATACCGCAGCCTGTCAAAAACGGGAGGAACGCCCTTCACTGCGGGCAGATTCAGTTTTGCCTCGGACGGCGGGCTTATGCTGCCGGTATCCGGGCTCAACGCCCTTCGAAGGGACGCGCTGGATCAGCTCACGGACATACGGGGAAGAACGAAGCCCCATCCATTCGCTGAGGCTGAGGAAACGCCTCCCGCCGCGTACAGGGCTCCCGCGGAGCCGGAGCTGTGGATAAGATGCGAAACCGCGGATCAGATCCCGGAGGACGGCTTCAGCCGCTTAATACTTCCGCTCGGAGAGATCGCAGCAAGGCCCGGGCTTATAGAGAAACTCGGGGAGAGACTGACCGGGGAACTGCCGGCTGCGTCGTTCCCGGAATATGAGGAGGAGATACGGGTCCGGGCCGGGAAGCTGGCAGCCGCCGGACTCAAGTCCCTTTATACCGATAATATTTACGGCATATATCTGGGAAACGGCCTCGGCGTCCGCATGATCGGAGGCGCCGGGCTGAACGTGACGAACACGGACGCGGCGCTGTTCTATTCGGGCCTCGGGGTGTCAGACATAACGGTCTCATTCGAGATCTCCATGAACGCAGTACGCCGTCTGGGCGGAGGGTTCAGAAGGGGATATATCGCATACGGATATCTGCCCCTCATGAGGCTCCGGGCCTGCCCCGGAAAACTGGCGGGCGGCTGCGCGAAGTGCGGGGGAGAGAAGTTCCTCACAGACCGGAAGGGAGTTTCCTTCCGGCTCGAGTGCTTCGAGGACAGATACTCGACCCTCCTGAACTCGGTGCCTCTCCACATAGCAGACAGGGAGCTCGCTCCCGCGGACCACATGATCCTGTGGTTCACGAATGAGAGCCGTGAGGACTGCGCCCGGATCCTGCGGGAGTTCCGTGACAAAACGCCCTGCACCGGGGAGAGGACCGGCGGCCTCTATTACAGAAAACTGCTGTAGCGGTTGACGCGTACCGGATAACGCAATATACTTACTTAACAGACTGACAAACCGGAGGATACCATGGCCGACGTGCTTCTGGACACGTTAATAGACTGCCTGAAGATACTGCCGTTCCTGTTCCTTACCTATCTGCTGATGGAGTATCTGGAACACAGGGCGGGGGAGAAGGCGACGGAGCTCATGCACGGCTCCGGACGTTTCGGACCCGTCATCGGCGGGGTCCTGGGCGTAGTGCCCCAGTGCGGCTTCTCGGCGGCGGTATCCAACCTCTACGCCGGAGGAGTCATAACCCGGGGCACGCTCCTGGCCGTGTTCCTCTCGACCTCGGACGAGATGCTGCCCATACTGATCTCGGAGAGAGCGCCGGCGGGATTCGTATTCAAGGTCCTCGCCGTCAAGGCTCTCGTCGGCATAATAGCGGGACTGGTCATAGACGCGGTCGCGCGCCGGGCCCACGATTACAGAGAGCCCCACATCCACGACATCTGCGAGGACAAGAACTGCCACTGCGACGAGAAGGGCGTTCTGGTGTCGGCCCTCATCCATACGGGCCAGATCATAGCGTTCATCTTCATCATCACCCTCGTGCTCAACGCGGTCATATTCTATGTGGGAGAGGAAAGGCTTGCCGGGATCATACTCAACAGGCCCGTTATCGGCGAGCTCATAGCCGGCGTCGTCGGGCTCATACCCAACTGCGCGGCCTCCGTCGTCATCACCCAGCTCTATCTCCAGGGCGCCATGAGCGTCGGAGCCATGCTCTCCGGCCTGCTGGTGGGCTCCGGAGTGGGCCTGCTGGTCCTGTTCCGCATGAACAGGAACCCGAAGGACAACGTGAAGACCCTCGTTATGCTCTACGTCATAGGCGTGGTATGCGGAACGGTCATCGGCCTTCTGCCCATCTTCTGATACCGTCATAAAACGGCGGCCCTGCGCGGGCCGCCGTTACTGACAATATACACTTCTGATCATATACAGGGAGGAACAGACATGAAGGACATCACCGGAAGAAAGCCCGACGAGATCATGACCGCGGACATAGCGATCATCGGCGGAGGAGCCTCCGGCCTCTGCGCGGCCATAGAGGCCCGCGGCAGGGGAGCGGACGTCGTCATCATCGAAAAGCGCCCGACTCTGGGCGGGAACATCAGCATGACCGAGGGCATGTTCGGCAACGGGAGCGCCCTCCAGAAGGAGGCCGGGATCGAACCGGTGCCCGCGGCCGACATAGTCGAAGAGGAACTTATATACACGAACTACAGATGCAGCGCGGCGCTGTGGCTGGATTATGTAAACAAGAGCGCGGAGAACATCAAATGGATGATGGACCACGGCGTAAAGTACAGCGGCGTATCCAACTACCGGGATATAAGTTCCTTCCCGTGCTTCCACTGGTGGGAGGACCGTATCGGCGGCACCGCCTCGAAGGCGCTGTCTGCCGCCGCCGAAGCCTCCGGCGCCAGGATACGCAGAAACACCAGAGCCCTTGAACTTATAAAGGAGGACGGAAAGGTCACCGGCCTCTTCGCCGAGGATCTTAAGACCGGCGAACTCATCCGGGTGGACGCCAAGGCGGTCATAGTCTGCACCGGCGGCAGCAGCGCGAACGCCGAACTGTTCCAGAAGCTAACCGGCTACGACGCGTCCCTGGCGAAGGGAAAGATGAGCGACAACACCGGGGACGGAATCGTGATGGCGCTCTCGGCGGGAGCCGCGCAGACGTCGACCGCGTTCCTCGGAAAGATGACCCCTGTGGGGTATCCTCCCGTTACGCAGCTGGCCCTCGGCACCTGCTTCCAGCCGCTCCTGCTCGTGAACGAGGAGGGCGTCAGGTTCGTGGCCGAGGACCTTCAGATGAAAAAGCTGACCGCGCTCTCCAACAACGCGATGATGGCCCAGAAGGCCACCTATGTCATCCTGGACAGCGGCAACGTGGACATGCTCGTCAAGAACGGGATCATCAACGGATTCCTCAGCTTCTACAAGGGCGATCCGGTGCCGAAGCTCAGGGAGGAGCTGGACGCGGCCGCCGACAAGAACGACGGCGCCGTATTCCGGGCGGACTCCGTCCGTGAGCTCGCCGAAGCCGCAGGTCTCCCCGCCGACAGGCTCTGCGCCACCGTGGAGAGATACAACGCTCTCTGCGCTGCCGGGAAGGACGAGGACTACAAGAAGGACGCCGATCACCTGTTCCCGGTGGAAAAGGCCCCGTTCTACGCCATAAGGCAGGGGATGGAGATCCTGACGACCATAGGAGCCATAGACGTCGATCTGGACAACCGCGTCCTGGACGCGAAGGGAAATCCCATAAAGGGGCTCTATGCGACTGGCGTCGACGCATGCAAGCTCTACAAGGAGACATATAACTACCAGATGTCCGGCGGCATGATAGGGTACTGCGTATACTCGGGCAGGCACGCCGCCGCTCACATAGTCGAGAACCTTAAGTGATTTATCCGGCGGCAGTTTACTGTGTTTAGCAATCTTACAGGATAATCTAATGCGATGAATGCATCGGTTTCAATCGGAAATCATAGTTGACAACATATTTCATACATGCGATAAACTACCTGCGCATTATATTTCAAACTATATGTCGGCAGGCAGCTCTATCTAAAGAGCTGCCTGCCGATATCTCTTCTCCTTTTTCGGGGATTACATTTTGAGACAGCCCCGAGTCATTCTTATGATTATATGATTATCTTTAGTATTATGAAGTTTTTTTAGGGCTTGCTTCTAGATGAGCAATATAAACTGAAATATTGACAAGAATGACTATAATGACTATAATGATGACTAGAAAGTGAGGAGAGCATATGTTTGAATTAACAGAGAGCGAAAGCGTGGAGTTGAAATCTACACTGACAGATAGTATTTGCAAAGAAATCATTGCATTTGCCAATACATGCGACGGAAAAATCTATCTCGGCGTTGCGGACAACGGCAATATTGTTGGAATCAACAATCCGGATCAGATGGTTTTGCAGATTAACAACATGGTACGAGATTCCATAAAGCCTGATGTGACTATGTTCCTCCTCTATGAGGTCAAGACCGTTGAAGAAAAGCAAATCATCGTAATAACCATTCAAAAAGGCGTGGATCGTCCATATTATCTGGCAGCTAAGGGACTGAGACCCAGTGGAGTTTATGTGCGTAATGGCAATGCCTCGGATCCCTCAAGTGATACTGCAATACGAAAGATGATCAAGGAAACAGACGGAGACCGTTTTGAGGATATGCGATCTCTGGAGCAACAGTTGACTTTCGATGCCGCAAAGGAAATGTTTCAGAGCCGCCAGGTAACATTTGATACCAATAGTATGAAGACATTGGGACTATTGACACGGGAGGGAATCTACTCGAACACTGCGCTTTTGATTTCAGATCAATGTCCCAGTACTATAAAGGCAGCCACATTTTCCGGGAAGGACAAAGAAGAGTTCCAAGATCGCCGGGAGTTTTCCGGTTCACTTTTTAGGCAGATGAAGGAACTCTATGCCTACCTTGATCTCCGAAACCAGACAAAAGCCACCTTTGAAGGGCTATACCGGGTCGATAAAAGGGCTTACCCGGAGGTTGCGCTCCGCGAAGCCCTGATGAATGCAATTGTTCACCGCGATTACTCATTCAGCGCCAGCACTTTAGTCAGCGTATACGATGATAGGATTGAATTTGTTTCTATCGGGGGGTTACCTGATGGGGTCGAGATAGATGACATATTACTGGGCCTCTCCGTCTGCCGCAATCCAAAGCTCGCCGCAATATTCTATCGCCTCGAGCTGATCGAGGCATATGGTACAGGGATGCAAAGAATCATGAAAGCATATCAAGGATGCGCCATCACGCCAGGACTTGAAGTGACACACAATGCATTCAAGATTGTTCTTCCAAACCGGAACACCGACAACGCGCAACCCGCCGCGGATGAGCAGGAAAGATCAATACTGAATTATCTTGATCAACATGAATCTCTCGTACGCAGTGAAGTGGATCAGCTTTTGGATGTGAGCCAAGCAACATCCAGCCGCATTCTGAAAAAAATGCTTTCAGAAGGTGTGATTATTCAGGTCGGAAAAGGCAGAAAGACAAAGTACAAACGCAAGAATGGCTCAAAGTGATCCGCCTCTCTGGATGGTTTTACACAATTCTGCTTTCTGAAAGGCCTTCTTGCGCATACTTTCCACACCCAATCCCAAATGAAAAAGGCGTTGTTTCTCAATAGCGTAAATTGCTATTTTGAGACAACGCCTTTACTATTACTATTCGGCTCACTGCGATATTCTATACTAAAGCAGTGCGTTGTTCAGGAACCCGAAGGAGCTCCCGAACCGGGCTTCTTATGCCTGTAGTAACGGCGGCGGCTGTTCTTCTTCTGGGAGCCGCCCTGCTGACCGTTCTGTCCGCCGTGTTCCTGCTTCTGACCGGAGGCCTGTTTCTGCTGCTGGTTCTCCTGCTTCGGGCGGGCGTTCTGGGCCTCCGCGGACTGGACTTTCGGCTTCTTTCCGCCGGATCTGTGCCTGCGGCTGTGGGAGGCGTGCTCCTGCTTAGGCCTGTTCTCCTGACTCTGGGCCTTTTCGGCCGTGTTCTCCGCTCCGGATTCGGAAATGCTCTTCGGCTTCGGACCTCCGTGCCTGCTGCGGCCCCTGCCGCGCCTTGAGGAGCGCTTTCCGTGCCCGGCGTCGTGCTGTTCGGCGGTGACTTCAGAAACGGGGGCGGGCTCTTCCGCCTCCGCGTCAGTCTCGCTGAGGAAAGTCACTTCGGGCATGGGTTCTTCCTTCGGCTTCGGACTCGGCCTGAAGCCAGCCTCTTCGAGACGGCCCTCTGCCTTAGCCGCTATGTATTCCGCCCGGCGGGCCTTTCCGCCCAGGACCTCTATATCCTCAAAACCGTAGGTATGGAGAGTGTTGTCGTTTGCGTCCTCCAGACGGACCTTCGCGTTGCCCCTGAAGAGATTGACGCCGACTATGGAGCCCTTTCCGTCCACGGTATCCACGAAGGAGTCTATCTTCGGGGCCTGCTTTATGAGATCCTCATAGGCCGCCTGCTCGTATTTCAGGCAGCACATCAGCCTTCCGCAGGTGCCGGAGATCTTGGCGGGATTCAGGGACAGACCCTGGGTCTTCGCCATCTTGATGGACACGGGATGGAACTCGTCGAGGAACTGGCTGCAGCAGAAGGGCCGGCCGCAGATGCCGAGACCGCCCAGCATCCGGGACTCGTCTCTGACGCCGATCTGGCGGAGCTCTATGCGGGTCTTGAAGACGGACGCCAGATCCTTTACGAGGTCGCGGAAATCCACGCGGCCGTCGGAGGTGAAGAAGAAGAGGATCTTGCTGCCGTCGAAGCTGTACTCCACGTCGACGAGCTTCATGTCCATGCCGTGCTTGAGGATCTTCTCCTCGCAGATGGCGAAGGCTTCCGTCTCCTTCTTCTTGTTGTCCTCGTAGCGGGCGTCGTCCTCGGGGGTGGCCTTCCGGACGGCCGGCATGAGGGGCTGGACAACCAGGCTGTCGTCGACCTCGTGGTTTCCCTCGGAGCACCATGTGTACTCGAGCCCCTTGGAGGTCTCGACGATGACGTTGTCGCCCTCGCTGTACTGCTGTCCCGCGGGGTCGAAGTAGTAGATCTTGCCCTTGTTCTTAAAACGTATGCTTATGACTTCAGTCAAGGTGTTTCCTCATTTCTTTCCCGCCGCGTTCAGCGGCGCCGTTGGATCCTTACGCCAGAAGCGCGCAGAGCATCCCGCAGATGTGTCCGACTCCGACGTTTGCCTTCGCGCTTTCCCGCGCCTTCGAGAGGGCGGTGACGACGCTGTTCAGGCGCGCGGCCTCGTCATGCCTTCCGGACGTGACCGCCGCCCGCAGTCTGGTAACGGCAAGTCCCGACGCCGCTTCAATGAAATCGGCGAAACGGACCTTGTCGAGTTTTTCAAGTTCGAACGTGAATCCGGTGAACTCAAGCGCGCCGGCGTCTAAGGCCGTAAAGAAACGGCCGGCAAGCTCGGAAGCCTCTTCGGATATCTCCCTCTCACCGGAAAAGAGGGGAATATGGGTGCAGCGGGAGCGCACCGTAAGAAGCAGCAGCGACGGATTCTCCGCCGCCAGTATGAAAGCCGCCTGGGCGGGGGGCTCCTCCAGCGATTTGAGCAGAGCGTTCTGCGCCGCGGCGTTCATGGTGTCCGCATTGTGGATTATGTAAACCTTACGGGCGGCCTCGTTCGGCATTATGACCGCGTCGGCGCGGACGTCCCGTATCTGGTCGACGGTGATCTCTTTCTTGTCCTCGGCGCGGTCCACGGCGATGACGTCCGGATGGATGCCCCTGAGGGTCTTGCGGCAGGATCTGCACGCTCCGCAGGGCTTTTCCGAAGAGCCCTCGCAGAGAAGGGCAGCCGCCAGCGTGTCAGCCAGCGCGTTCACGTCCTCGCGGGAGGGGCCGCTTATTATGTACGCGTGGGAGAGAGCGCCTGAGAAGACGGGCCTGTACGCGTCCTCGGCGCGGAAACCGGAGAGATTCATAATTTCCCGCCTTCAGATCACTTGTGGTAGAGTTTCTTCGTCTGATAGGTCGGCTCGCAGGTGAGGCGTATGCCCAGTTTCTTGAGGACGTTCACGTCGACCTGGGAGAGGATGACCGTGGAATGGGCTTCGCAGTCCCTGAGCTTTTCGAGCTGCTGCATGGCGGTCTCGGCCAGGGGGTCGGTCACCGCGCAGATGGAGAGGGCTATGAGGACTTCGTCCGTATGGAGCCTGGGGTTGTGGTTGCCCAGGTGGTTCACCTTGAGGTCCTGCACCGGCTCGATGATCTCGGGAGAGATCAGTTCTATCTCGTCGTCTATGTTCCCCAGCGCCTTCAGGGCGTTGAGCATGGCGGCGGAGGTGGCGCCCAGGAGGTTCGACGTCTTGCCGGTAACGATCCGGCCGTCGGGAAGCTCGATGGCGCAGGCGGGGAAGCCGGTGGCGGCGGCGACACGGAGGGCCGGGGCCACTACCGCGCGGTCGTTCATGGTGATGTTCACGCGCTGCATGAGCAGCTCTATCTTATAGGCCTCCTGTCCGTCGGACAAGCCCTGGCGCTTCTCGCAGATGGCGGTGTAGTATCTGCGGACTATCTCCTCTTTGGCCGCTTCGGATACGACGGCGTCGTCGGAGATGCAGTAGCCCGCCATGTTGACGCCCATGTCCGTGGGGGACTTGTAGGGCGAGGAGCCGTAGATCTTCTCGAACATGGTCGAGAGGACCGGGAAGATGTCCACGTCCCGGTTGTAGTTGACGGCTACCTTCCCGTAGGCTTCGAGATGGAACGGGTCGATCATGTTGACGTCGTCCAGGTCGGCGGTCGCCGCCTCGTAGGCTATGTTCACGGGGTGGGAGAGAGGCAGGTTCCAGATTGGAAAGGTCTCGAACTTGGCGTAGCCCGCGTTTATGCCGCGCTTGTTTTCCTGATAGAGCTGGGAGAGGCAGACGGCCATCTTGCCGCTTCCGGGACCGGGGGCGGTGACGACGATGAGAGAGCGCGTCGTCTCGATGTACTCGTTCTTTCCGTAGCCTTCGTCGCTGACGATGAGGGCCACGTCGCTGGGATATCCGGGGATGGGGAAGTGTTTGTAGACCTTGACTCCGAGAGACTCCAGACGCTGGATGAAGGAGTCGGCTGCCTGCTGGCCCTTGTACTGGGTGATGACCACGCTGCCGACGAAGAGCTCCAGGTTCCGGAAGGCGTCGATGAGACGGAGGACGTCGAGATCGTAGGTGATGCCCAGGTCGCCCCGGACCTTGTTCTTCTCGATGTCGTCGGCGTTGATGGCGATGACCAGTTCGGCCTGGTCTTTGAGCTCCAGGAGCAGGTTTATCTTGGTGTCCGGCAGGAAGCCGGGAAGGACGCGGGCCGCGTGGTAGTCGTCGAAAAGCTTTCCGCCGAACTCGAGGTAGAGCTTTCCGCCGAATTCGCCGATCCTTTTCTTGATCTGCTCGGACTGGAGCTGGATGTATTTAGCGTTATCGAAGCCTATAGCTGACATGTGAACCTCTCTCCTCCGGATGGTCTCATACAACAAATCATTTTACATTTCCGGAAGGATATAGTCAATAATTATTCCGCTAAATATTGTAATAAAGAGCGAAGAAATCTCTAAATATAGATGTCCGGCGCCCGGAACGGGGAGTTCAAAATGTTGGCGCCCGAAAGATTGATTATTGCGAAAAACCGTGATATATTAAAACTTACACCAATATTCGGAGGAAGAAGAAAATGAGCA
>JAFZSD010000007.1 GCA_017619535.1 Oscillospiraceae bacterium
CACAGCAAGCTCTGTCTCATCACCCGCAAGTGCGGCGACACGGTGAAATACATCACCCAGATCGGTACAGGCAACTACAACGAGGTGACCAGCGAGCAGTACTGCGACCTGTCCCTCATCACCTCGGACCAGCAGATCGGCGTCGACGCCACCGCGATATTCGAAGCCCTGGCCCTTGGCCAGGCCCCCGAGGCGACTGAGAAGCTCATCACCTCCCCGCTCTGCTTCAGGCCGATGCTTCTTGACGCTCTTGACAAAGAGATCGCCAAAGGCAGCGACGGCTATGTCGCCATCAAGGTAAACTCCATGAACGACATCGACGTCATGACGAAGCTAGTGGAGTGTTCCCGGGCCGGCGTCCCCGTCGAGATGTTCATCCGGGGCATATGCTGTCTTCGTCCCGGTCTTCCCGGTTACTCCGAGAACATCAGCGTACGCAGCGTCATCGGCAGATATCTCGAGCATTCCAGGGTATACGTCTTCGGAAGAGGCGACGAACAGAAGATATACATCGGTTCGGGAGACCTTCTCAACCGCAATACGCAGCGGCGTGTGGAGGCTTTCGTGGAGGTCACCGACCCGGATATCCGCGAGCAGGTTCTGGAAGTAATGGAAGCCTTCCGTCAGGACGACGTCAAGGGCTGGGACATGCAGCCCGACGGAACGTATCTGAAGGCCGCCGAACCTAAGGGCGAAGCGAGCCAGGAAAGGCTGTACGAGTACTTCTCGGAGCAGCGAGTGGATCCGCTTCCCGAGGAAAGGAGCCGCGGCGGTTTCTTTGCCAGACTCTTCAGGAAAAACAGAGCTCAGTAAGCACTCCCCAGATGATAAGCAGCGCCGGCCAGGAAGAAAATCTTCCGGCCGGCGTTTTAGTATTCCTGCACAGCAGTCATATACAAGGGATTATGATCTATTTTTCTTGCTGCAGAACGATCGAGACCACTCTAACACTGTTCCCGGTGATCGTCCCCGCCAGGTAGCAGCCGTCAATACTGTCACCCGGTTCGAACCCCTCACCAAAATCATATAAGAAATCGTTTGCGTCAAAAATGATCACGTCAGGGAGTTTTTTCTGCAGGAACGATACATCAGCCTGCCTGGTCACTTCAACGGTAACAAAATATCTGTCATTGTACGTTCCCGTAGAAATAACTCTTCCGGAAAACCCGATCTCTCCGCCCGCGCAGGATGAAAGGGAAACAGCCAGGATAATCGATACTGTTACGACCAGTATCACCGCGCGGACCTTAACTTTCTTATTGATCATTGGACCGGTATCCCACCTCCGTATTCTCTCACATCCACTTTTTCTTCTTGAACCAGATGAGGCATCCGATGACTATGGCTACTGACACCGCTATGACCACCGGATAGGCGTAGCGCATCTGGAGCTCCGGCATGTACTTGAAGTTCATGCCGTACCAGCCCGCGATGAGCGTCAGCGGCAGGAAGATGGAGGTGACGAGAGTCAGGAGGGTCATTATCTTGTTCTGCCGTACGCCGAGCTGGGACTGAACGAGGTCCCGGAGCTGAACGACGTATTCTCTCAGGGACGCCGCTATGTCCTGCAGGCGCATGACTCTGTCCGTAAAGAGCCTGAAATAGCGCAGGTTTTCCGTCTTGAAGAAGCCGTTCTCGTTCTCCTGCAGTTCCTGACCGAAGTCCACCATCTGTTCGTAGTGGACCCGCAGGTCCAGCAGATCGCCCCGGATGTCGTTGAGCTCTTCCGGCATCTCGTCGATCACGTCCTTGAGTATCCGCTTCTCGGTGCCGTCCAGCTGGCTCTCGATGGACTCCAGCAGCTTCAGGTCTCCGCTTATGATCTCTTCCAGGAAATCATATAGGAACCTCTCCAGGCTGGGCAGACGCCACTTCTTGGTCTGCTTTATCCTTCTGACCATCTCCGAGGCGTATCCCTCGTCGTCGATGATGACGATACCCTTCTCGTCCAGAGCGAAGGCGAAGGAGTGGTTCTCGCCGGACAGGTTCCCCCTGTTGGGGACCGAGAAACAGCCTGTCAGTGAGTCGTAGTTCACGATGGCTTTGGTCTCATGCCGGTCTATCATCTCCGGCTCCATATCTATGACCATGTCGAAGGAATCCTTCTGTTTTCTCCATTCCTCCGACGTGAGCACCGCCACGTACTGGGCGCCGCTCCCGGAGATGTCCTCCGCGCCGCACTCCTCCAGCAGGTCTTTTATAAGATAATACATACGCGTTTCCCTCCAGAATGCCGGCTCAGGCGAAGAGCTCTGTCTCAAGGAGCGCGACCAGCGCCTCGAGCCCCAGCCTGTCGTCCTCGGTAAAGCGTCCTTCTGACGGACTGTCTATATCCAGCACGCCTACGACTCTGCCGTTACTGCGGAGCGGCACCACGATCTCCGAGCGGGATGCGCAGTCGCATGCGATGTGGCCCGGGAACTCGTGCACGTCCGGGACCAGCACCGTCCTGTCCTCAGACGCCGCCGTCCCGCAGACTCCCTTACCGTATGGTATCTCGATACAAGCGGGCCTCCCCTGGAACGGGCCGAGAACGAGCGTGTCCCCTTCGGAGATATAGAAACCGGCCCAGTTGAGATCCTCCATCTCGGAGAATATGAGCGCGGAGACGTTCGCGAGATTCGCGACCGGATGCGGACAGTCACGGACCAGTCCCCTGGCGCAGTCTATAAGATATTCGTAATCCGTCTCGGGCATAAGCCGGGCCTCCGTTTCACAGTACTTTCTGTTCCCATAGATATCGCATTTGAGCCGTTCTGTCAATCCCGGAAGGCCGAAACCCCTGTGTTTATATAAGCAGAAGACCGGGCAGGCTGTTTCCAGTCTCCCCGGTCTTCCTGTATATTCGGACCACGGCTGCGGTCCGCTTTCTTTTATCCTTCGATCTGTATCGTCCTGCGCTCAGGCAGCTTCCTGACTTCCTTCTTCGGGATGGTCAGGCTCAGGACGCCGTTCTCGAACTTCGCGGTGATGTCTTCCTCGGTGAGGCCTTCGCCAAGATAGAAGCTCCTCTGAAGCGCTCCCGCGTACCGTTCCTGACGGATGATCTTGCCTTTCTTCGTGGTGGTCTCCTTGTCCAGGCCCTTCGCCGCGTTAACGGTCATGTAACCGTTCTCGAGGTTGACTGTTATGTCTTCCTTCTTGAAGCCCGGCAGATCGATGTCCATCTCATAGTGGTCCTCGTGCTCGTGCACATCGGTCCTCATCTCCTGGGCGGCGTGTCTGCCGTACAGCTTGCGGTCGATGTCATTGAGCTGTCTGAACGTCGGAAAATCGAACCATTCATCAAACAAATTATCTCCAAAAATACTCGGTAACATGATGCATACCTCCTTATACGTAAGCGAACTTGTTGTTACCTGAGCATCGGGGACGGGGGTCATTCATTTGATCTCTGTTCCTGTGTTCGATTACATTATAGTTCCTGTTTTAGCACTGTCAACCCCAGAGTGCTAATTTCTGTGAACGATCTGTGAACTTTATTGGCATATTTTGTGAATTATCTCTTTTGGCCCGGTTTTTATGTTTTATTAAGTACGATTCAAGGATTTTTTAAGTATTTATACTTAAAATCTGTGAGCAAAACAAAAAAGAAGCCGGATACCGACAGCGAAAGGCAAGGTCACCGATAATGTATATAAAGAATCTCAAAAACGCAGCCGCCGTTTTCCTGGCGGCACTGCTCCTGTTCTCGGCGGCGGGATGCGCTTCCGGAGGCGGAAAGGCGGAGCCAGCCCAGGAGACCGCCCAGAGCGTCTCCTCCCAGGCTGCGGACGTCTCTGCGGCCCCGGCTTCGGAACCCGAGGCCCTCGAGGATCCGGAGGACGAGGCAAAAGTGTCCACGGGCGAGTTCACGATAACGGCAGCTGACACGTCGTCCCTTCCCGAGGCGGACGGCTCAATGTTCACCGTGAAGAACGCCGGCGAATACACCCTGTCGGGCAGTCTCGACGGAGGCCGGATCATAGTCGACGCGGGCGACGACGACGAGATAACTCTCATACTGTCGAACGTTTCGATCACGTGCGCCGACGACGCGCCCATCCTTATACTGAACGCCGGCGAGGTCACTCTGAAATCCGAGGAGGGCTCTTACAACACGGTTACCGACGAACGTTCAGGCGAGCCCGCATCAGACGATGAAGACGATCACAACGCGGCTGTCTGGTCCGCCTGCGATCTGAAGCTCACCGGCAAGGGGACCCTCATCGTGACGTCAGGTTACGACAACGGCGTCAAGTCCAAAGACGACGTATCCGTCAAAAACGTGACTCTGAAGATCTCCTCCCCCGGCGTGGCTCTCAAGGGCAACGACTCCGTCACGATCAAATCCGGAGAGATAATACTGATCTCCACTGAAGGCGACGGACTCAAGACTTCGAACTCGGACGTCTCATCGAAAGGCAACCAGCGCGGGACCGTATCGATCCTCGGCGGCCATGTGGACATCTACGCTGCGTGCGACGGCATAAGCGCCGCGTACGACGTCGAGATCGCTCCCGAAGAGGACGGATGCGCCGTGAACATCTTTACCGCGTCCTATGCAGACGCGGCGTCCCAGGGCGCCTCGTCCCTCATATATCTTCTGGTCCCCTCCTACCTCTATTCCGACGACACCGGATACTGGATCTGCTTCTATGACGAGGATCCGTCCGAGGGCGTATGGGCGGAATGCGAATACGAGACCATGGTTTACGGCGGAAGGAAATCCTCCTACTACGGGCTTGCGGCGAAGATGCCGGACGGCTGCACGAGCCTGCTGGTCAACACCGTGGACTACGGCGAAGAGCCCGACGGCAGCAACTACGCCGCCAGTTCCGGAGGCGGCGCGGTAAACAGGAACATGAACGCCTATCTCATAACGGATATATACGACGGCGTCATCAGCGCCGACTGGGTCAGCCTCTCCTCTTCCGGATCTGACAAGACCACCTATTCCTCCAAGGGGATAAAGGCAGACAATTCCATAACGGTCAGCGGCGGAACGGTAAGCGTGTCCAGCGGCGACGACGGACTTCACGCCAACTCCGGCGTTGAACTGGAAAACGGGAACACGTCCGCCGGGAACATAACGGTCTCCGGAGGAAACGTGACCGTGATATCCGCCGACGACGGCATGCACGCCGACGGCGGGCTCACGATAAGCGGCGGTTACGTGGACATAGCCGAGTCCCACGAGGGGCTCGAGGCGAACGTCGTCACGATAAGCGGCGGAGAGGTCCGCGTCTACGGAGACGACGACGGCGTCAACGCCACCGGCGGCTCTGCCGACCCGCTGGTAAACATCACCGGAGGACACCTCGAAGTGGCGACGCCCTCGGGAGACACCGACGCTATTGACTCCAACGGCAGTATGACGATGTCTGGAGGCTTCGTCCTCGTAAGGGGCGGCTCCTCGCAGGGCGGCATGGCCGGATCCGTCGATGTCGACCGCACGGTGACCGTCACGGGCGGCACGATCGTCGCTCTTGGCGGCGTCTGCCAGACTCCCTCGGGAGATTCCGTCAACACCTACATATCCAACGGAACGTCCTTCACGGCAGGCACATACGCTCTTCTCGACTCATCCGGCCGTGAACTGTTCTCCTTCAGCCTCAGCGGATCCTATTCATCCTGCTGGATTGCTTCCGAGTCCATCTCTCTGGGCGAGAGCTACACGCTCACGAGAGACGGAACTGAAGTTCTCAGCTGGACCCAGTCCTCCCAGTCCGAGGGCGGCGTCGGAGGCTGGGGCGGAGGATTCCCCGGAGGAGGATTCTCCGGAGGCGGCCCCGGAGGCGGCCCCGGAGGCGGCCCAGGAGGTAATCCCTTCGGCGGCAGAAGATGACCATCTCATACGGAGGCGATAACATGATGCAGTGCTCCACCTCTCCCGTAACGCTGAACGCGGACAATCCGCTTTCGGTCATGAAGCGTTACGAGCTCAAATACATAATCGACGAAAAGCAGACGGATTATCTGCTGGACTCTCTGAAAGGCCGGATAAAGCCTGACCAGTTCGGACTTACAACGATCTCGTCTCTGTACTACGACACGCCAGACAGCCTTCTGATAAGGACGTCGGTTGAAAAGCCCGGATTCAAGGAAAAGATCCGCCTCAGGTCGTACGGGCCTGCGACGGTCTCCTCTCCCGTCTTTCTGGAACTCAAACGCAAGGCGTACGGTGTCGTATACAAGCGCCGCGTCAAGGCCACGATACCCGCGGCCGAAGACTTCTTCGCGTACCGGGGGGCGCTCCCTTCCGGCCAGATAGGCCGCGAGATAACCTCTTTCCGGGATCACTACGTAACGCTCGTCCCCTCCTGCCTCGTGATGTACGACCGCACGGCCTACTTCGAGCCCGGAGGAGACCTGAGGCTCACTATAGACCGCGATCCGAGATTCAGGACCGACGCACTCGACCTCACTCTTCCGGCGGAGGGCGCGTCCCTCCTGCCGCCGGGCTGCTCCGTGCTCGAGCTGAAGGTACAGGACGCGATCCCGCTGTGGCTGTCCGGGATCCTTGCAAACGGCGGGATATACAAGACCAGTTTTTCAAAATACGGCGAAGCCTACAGGCGGACGCTTTTCAAAATCTGAAAGAAAGGTGAATACCATCATGTTCGACTCCATCTATTCATCCTCAGTGACTCCCTCTTCGTTCCTGCTGATGGCCGCAGTCGCGCTGGTCTCCGGCCTCGTCTATTCCTGGCTGATGTCCTTCCGCATCCGTTCGGCCAAACGCTTCTTCCTGGTCACCACCCTCCTTCCGCTGGTGGTAGCGTCCATAATCACTTTCGTGAACGGCAACATCGGCGCCGGCGTGGCCATCGGCGGCACCTTCGCCCTGATCCGTTTCCGTTCGGCCCAGGGCACCGCGGACGAGATCGCAGGCATACTGATCTCCATGTCCTCCGGAATAGCCTTCGGCATGGGTTATCTTGCCTACGGCGTCATACTGCTCATCGGACTCGCCGTGGTATTCTTCCTGATAGCCGCGCTGCCCATCTTCGAGCACGGCAGTCTGATGAAGGACATGCTTCTCAAGATAACCATACCCGAGTCCCTCGAGTACAACGGCGCCTTCGACGACGCCTTCTCCCGCTATCTGACCAAGGCCGAGCCCGCCGGCGTGAAGACCACCGGCATGGGCTCCATGTTCCGCCTCTCCTACCGCATCCAGATGAAGAACCCCGGCGAGGAAAAGGCGTTCATAGACGAGCTCAGGACGAAAAACGGCAATCTCGAGATATCCATTCTCCCCTATACCGAGCAGGGCAACGCTCTCTGATCCGCCCGCATATTTTTGCTAAAAAGGCTTTGAACGCCCGCGTCTCATATGGTATAATCATATCTGAAAGCAACCACTGACAGACTAGGAGGCAAAACATGGCTATAATAACAGTTACCAAGACCAATTTCGAGCACGAAGTCCTGCATTCCGCAAAGCCCGTAGTAATCGACGTTTACAGCGCCACCTGCCATTCCTGCAGAGTGAACAACGATATCATCAACCGTCTTTCCGAGACCCGCGACGACATCAAGTTCGGCAGATTCGACATCGATGAAGAGCAGGCTCTCACTGAAGAATTCGAGATCACTTCCGTACCCGCCGTTCTCGTTTTCAAGGACGGCAAGCTCGCAGCCCGCGCGTTCGGTCCGAGGTCGAAGAACTCCATCCTCGGGCTTCTGGAACTGTAAGGCATCTTCCTGCGCTCAATAATTCAAGGAGGCTGACAGAATGAAATACCAGTTTTACATCTGCCGCCACTGCGGCAACATCATCGGCATGGTCAATGACTCCGGCGTCAACGTCGTATGCTGCGGCGAGAAGATGGAGCCCCTCGTACCCAACACGGTAGACGCCGCCGGCGAGAAGCACATCCCCGTCGTTACCGCGGGCGACGGCTTCATCGAGGTTAACGTCGGTTCCGTCGACCACCCCATGCTCGACGCCCACTACATCGAGTGGATCTATGTCAAGACCGAACAGGGCGGCCAGCGCAAGGCCCTCAAGCCCGGCGACGCCCCGAAGGCGAAGTTCTTCCTCGGCGACGACAAGGCCGTCGCGGTCTACGCATACTGCAATCTCCACGGTCTCTGGATGACCGAGCTCTAAGGTAAAGCTGAAAAGATCGCCTGCCGGTGTACGGCAGGCGATCCTTTTATCCGGCAGACGCTGCTGAAAGGAGGCGGACGGCACGCAGTACGCGTTATCTTTTATCGAAGGGATAATCACCTTCATATCCCCCTGTCTTCTCCCCATGCTGCCGGTCTACGTCTCCTACTTTGCGGGCGGCGGCGAGCGGAGCGGCAGAAAGACCCTGACCTGCGCTCTGGGCTTCGTTCTCGGCTTCACTTTGGTTTTCTGCGCCATGGGCGCTCTGGCCGGGACCGTCGGCAGCCTGCTCGCCGGTCACAGGACCGTTCTCAACGTCGTCTGCGGTCTCATAGTCGTTTTCTTCGGCCTGAGCTACCTGGGCGTGTTCAGGATAGGGCTGTTCCGCGGTTCCCGCATAAAGGCGGATACGGAAAACTTGGGTTTCTTCTCCGCGGTCCTGTTCGGCATCGTCTTTTCGATAGGCTGGACTCCCTGCGTCGGTGCGTTCCTCGGATCGGCGCTCATGCTCGCTTCACAGCGCGCACACATAACCGAGGGCGTGCTCATGCTCCTCACCTATTCCGTCGGTCTCGGAGTTCCCTTCGTGCTCAGCGCTGTGCTCATCGGCTATCTGAAGTCCGCCTTCGACTGGATCAAGCGAAACTACGGCGTGATAAACACCGTCTGTGGCTGTCTTCTGGTACTTCTCGGCATCCTCATGGCCACCGGCGTTCTGAACAGGCTCCTCGGCCTGCTCTCATAGGAGGCGTTCCATGAACAAAAGGAAAACTCTTATTATCCTCTTAGTGCTCGCGCTCGTTCTCGCAGGAGCGTATATTGCCTACGGCAGGCTTTCCGGGAAAGTACAGCCGGACCAGATCCCAGATCAGAGCCAGCCCGCGGATCCCGCAGAAAAAGCCGAAGAGTCCGATCCCTCTGCCGGCGGTGAAGAGCCGGAGGATACCGGACCGGAAAGAGACCCCGCTCCCGATTTTGTCTTTACGGACGCTGAGGGCGTTGAATACAGGCTCTCCGATTTCTTCGGCACGCCGATAGTCCTCAATTTCTGGGCTTCCTGGTGCGGTCCCTGCAGAAACGAGCTTCCCGAATTCGACGAGGCGAGCGGCGAACTTTCCGGGAAAGTGCAGTTCATCATGATGGATATCGCGGACGGCGCCAGCGAGACGGTCGGAACCGGCTCCGATTTCATCGCGGAAAACGGCTATGGATTCCCCGTCTTCTACGACACCTCTCTCGACGGGTGCAGGGCTTACGGGATAAGCGCCATCCCGGTAACGGTCTTCATCGACGCGGACGGAAATATCGCGGCGCAGTCGATAGGCTCCATGAGCGGCGAAACGCTCCGTCAGGGCATCGCTCTTATATATCCTGGATGACGTTCTTCTGAATAAACTATAAAGAAAGAGCAGCGGTTTCGCCGCTGCTCTTGTCTTATCTTTTGTGCGTCATCAGGGGATCTGCGGAGCGGACTGCGCTTTCAGCGCGAGTCTCCTGGATACCTTTATGCTGTAGGTGCCCTCTATTATAACCAGGAGCGCCCATCCCGCCGCCACGGACAGGCAGATGCCGGTTATGCCCAGGACCGGTATCAGGAAATACGACAGGATGACCCTCAGGATCACCTGAAGGAGCGAGGCTATCATCGTCAGCCGCAGCCTTCCCATGCTTCTGAAGAACCCCTGGGTGATCTCCCCCAGGAAAGAGAATATGTAGAAGAACGCCATCGTCCCCGTGTACTGCACCCCCGCGCTTATGACAGACGGCGTCCTGGAGAACACGCCGATGAGCCTGTGGGGCACCGTCCTGCAGACCGCGAATACTATCACGGCGAGGACCGTTACTATGATAAGTCCGCAGCCGTGGAACCTGCGCATCCTGGCGATGTTGCCGTGGCCGTAGTTCTGGGATATGCAGACGACCATCGCGGCGCTCAGTCCCTGGGAGAAGCAGAATATGAACTGCTCGGTCCGCATGCCCATATTGTACCCCGTTACCGTGTCGGTCCCGAGGCCCGTGAGCATGCCCTGTATGAGTACGCGTCCTATGCATATAACCGCCTGCTGAAGGGCCGCCGCCCACGCGTAGTTCAGGACGTTCCTTCCCTCTCTCCAGTCGAAGCGGAGACCGCCCTTCTTCAGTCTGATCTCTCCAAGCCTGCGGCGAGTGAACAGTATGCAGAGCACTGCCGAAAAAGCCTGGCAGGTCACCGTGGAGACGGCGACTCCGACGATGCCCATGCCGAGGTACCCGGTGAGCAGGACGTCCATCAGCGCATGGAGCACGGAGGATACCAGGAGCACGACGAAGGGAGTGCGGGAATCGCCGCTGGAGCGCAGCAGCGCGGCGTAATAGTTGTACAGAAAGCAGAATATGAGGCCGGCGAAAATGATACGCAGGTATGTGAGCGCTTCGGCGCAGACCTCCTCCGCTGTGCCCTGGGCCCGGAGTATGACGCCCGAGAACGCGAGGCCTGCCGCCGACAGCAGCACGGTGATCACGATCCCTCCCAGCACGGAAGTCGAGTGTACGGTCTTCAGCCGGGCAGTGTTCCCCGCTCCGAAGAGCATCGCGGTCAGCACGCCCACGCCTATCGTCCCGCCGATGATGAGCGCGTTCACCACGTCGATAATGGGCGTTGCCACGCTTATGCCCGCCAGGGCGGTATTGCCGAGGTAGTTTCCGACGACGATGGCGTCGACGATATTGTACAGCTGCTGGAATACGTTCCCGAGAACTATGGGCAGAGCGAATATGAGCACCGTCTTCATGGGACTGCCGCACAGTATCATATCCTTTTTTGATGAACTCACAGCGCTCATTCGGGCTCCTGTCCTCCTCACGCACCGGGTAACCTGTGCTTTCTTTCTAATAAATCATGTACGCAAAGAGGCGGGTTGTCAATAGCGGAGGCAGTAATTCCCGCTGCCTCTCCTCCCTGTTTCCCATCTCCGGCCGCCCTTTCTTCAGGTACACAATCATCCGCCCATTATTTTGGTGGGTAATTTTCCGAAACCTCTTGATTTTTCTATTTACCCTATAGTATAATAGGCAAAAAGAAAAGGAGGCGCGGTCCCATGATCTCAACAAAAGGACGCTACGCGCTGCGCGTTATGATTGATCTCTCGGAGCACAGCGAGGACGGATATATACCGCTTAAGGACATAGCCGCCAGGCAGCAGGTATCCAAGAAGTACCTCGAGATCATCGTCAAGGATCTCGTCAACGGGAAGCTCATAACCGGCGTCAGCGGAAAAGGCGGCGGATATAAACTCTGTCGCAGACCGGAAGAATACCCTGTGGGAGAGATCCTCGAACTCATGGAGGGCAGCCTCGCGACCGTCTCCTGCCTCACATCCGGCGCCGAACCGTGTCCCAGGGCTGACTCCTGTCAGACCCTCCCCCTCTGGGCGGAGTATGACAAACTCACCCACGACTACTTCTACGGCAAGACCGTCGCCGACCTTGCCCACTGCTGAAGGCTTTCTTTTTGACTTATAATACTATATAACTACTAGGATTGTGTGATAATAGTCTGCCGCTGACTTCTGCAACGGCTCGGTCACACGGGAGGTCTCCAAATGGTACTCAACAATGAACAGCTTGAGAGATATTCGCGGCATATAATCCTGAAAGAGGTAGGCGTCATCGGGCAGAAAAAACTCCTCGAGTCGAAAGTTCTGGTCGTTGGAGCCGGCGGGCTCGGTTCTCCGTCAGCGATGTATCTGGCGGCGGCCGGCGTCGGCACCATCGGGATCGTGGACGACGACATAGTCGAGCTGTCGAATCTCCAGCGTCAGATAATGCACGTGACTTCCGAGGTCGGAAATCCCAAAGTGGATTCCGCGAAGGATATGCTCAGCGCGCTGAACCCCGGTATCGAGATAAAGACATACAGGACTCTTCTGACCGCCGACAACGTCATGGATATCATATCCGACTACGACTTCATCGTGGACGGCACCGACAATTTCCCCGCCAAGTTCCTCATAAACGACGCCTGCGTCATCGCGAAAAAGCCTTTTTCCCATGGCGCCGTGTTCAGATTCAACGGCCAGCTGATGACATACGTTCCGGGCGAAGGACCGTGTTACCGCTGCGTTTTCAGGGAGCCGCCGGAACACGCCGTACCCAACTGCAGGCAGGCCGGCGTGATGGGCGCCATGGTCGGTATTATCGGCTGCATGCAGGCCGTGGAGGCCATCAAGTATATCGTCGGCGTTGGGCATCTGCTTACCGGGAAGCTCCTTATAGTCAACGCCCTCGACATGGAGACGGAGACCATAGAACTGGCCGACGCGCCCGACTGCCCGGTGTGCGGAGAACACCCCACCATAACGAAACCTTTCGACTATGAGATAAAAGCATGCGAACTCAAGATCTGAATCTGAACAAAGGAGATTTTTGAGATGGACGATATCAAAAGAATAACGGCGGAAGAATTTGCCGCGATGGATAAGAGCGGCATTACTGTCCTCGATCTCCGGGAGCCGGATCAGGTCCTGGTCGAGCCCTTCCCTGACGCGCTGAACATTCCCCTCTCCCGTATCGGGCATCTTGACGAAGTACCGGCCGGCAAGCCCGTATACGCTTTCTGCGAAGTGGGCAAACTCAGCGAGCAGATAGTAATGGTGCTCCAGGACCGGGGCTACGACGCCACCAATATCGAAGGCGGTTACAAGGCTTACGCAGCTTGTATAAGGAGCGCAGAGCCTGTACATATAGACGCGAAAGGCCTCAAGTGTCCGGGACCCATAGTCAAGGTCGGCGATACGCTCCGCGGCCTCAAGAACGGCCAGAGGATCTTCGTGGAAGCCACAGAGGACGCTTTCGCGTCCGATATCGCCGTCTGGTGCGAGAGGACGGGCAACAAACTCATCAGCCTCGAAGTGAAAGAGGACGTGATAGAGGCCGTCGTCGAGAAGTCCGAACAGCCCGCCGGTCTGCGGTCTTCGTCCGGCAACGGCAAGACTTTCGTCGTCTTCTCCGGCGACCTTGACAAGACCATCGCCGCCTTCATAATGGCGAACGGGGCCGCCGCCATGGGCCGGAAAGTGACTATGTTCTTCACCTTCTGGGGTCTGAACATCCTCCGACGTCCAGAAAAAGTGAGCGTCGCCAAGAGCTTCATCGAGCGCATGTTCGGCTCCATGATGCCAAGAG
The DNA here is from genome assembly GCA_017619535.1 of Oscillospiraceae bacterium. Classification (GTDB taxonomy): domain Bacteria; phylum Bacillota; class Clostridia; order Oscillospirales; family Oscillospiraceae; genus RGIG8048. The sequence continues at coordinate 13,262 of JAFZSD010000007.1, forward strand.
GCACGAAGAAGCTGGGGCTGTCCCGGATGAACATGTGCGGCGCCGGCGCGAAGATGATCCGCGGCATAATGAAGCAGAAGGGCGTAAGTTCCCTTGAGGAGCTCATAGACAGCGCCCGCGAACACGGCGTGCGCCTCGTGGCCTGCCAGATGTCCATGGATATTATGGGCATCCGCAAGGAGGAACTTATAGACGGCGTCGATCTGGGCGGCGTCTCCACCTTCCTGGGTTCCGGCGAAGAGTCGGACATGAGTCTCTTTATCTGATTTTCCTAAATACGATCCTTTCCATACTCCTTCAAAAAAGAAGCTCACACGTTTCTGTGTGAGCCTCTTTTGCTGTTCTGAATATTCATATTGCCGTTCCGACCCGCTGGCCAAGCCGCACCGGCATCTCGTAGGCACCGGACAGATCCATAAGCTCTTCCAGCTGGAGCTTCGCCCTGTCCTTTTCGAGCAGGATTATTATCGTGCTGCCGCCGAACATGAAGTATCCCTTCTCTGCGCCGCGGCATACTGCGGCGGAGCACGCGCTCCCCTCCGTTTCGAGCGGATGGTTGTCGATCTTTCCCACGACCAGGGCGCCGACCTCTATCTGTGCGGCCGTGCCGAAATTGTCCGTGTCGATCAGCGTTATCTCCCTGCTGTTCTCCGTGAAGACGGGCACCTTGCGCAGCGCGATCGGGCTCACGGCGTTCAGCTTCCCCGGGATCTCCTTCGGTTCCGTGGCCAGGCCGCTGTCGAAGAACACATATCTGTGGTAGTCGCCCACCCTGAGCCGGTAGACCAGGCACATCCCGCCGTCGAAACGTTTCGCCAGCTCCTCGTCCTCGAGAAGGTCGGACACCGAAAAGTCGCTCTGCTTTATCGGGAGGATCAGGCCGCTGTGGATCCGGTACGCGGAGAGCATCCCGTCGCAGGGGCTTATGAGCGCTTTCGGATCGCTGTCCACCGGACGAAGGTCCGGCCTTATCCGTCTCGTGAAACAGTCGTTGAAGCTTCTGAACTCCGTGCTCTCGCACTCCGAGAGATCTATTCTGTTTTTTCTGATGAATGCAGGTATCAGCACCCTGGAGAAACGTGATGAAAGGAACCTTCCGGTGAACTCGGAAAAAGCCGGTACGGTAAGGACTTTCAGCAGCAGACGTCCCAGAAACGTCCTGTACAGGACGCTGACCACGGGTCTCTTTTTGTCCATAATCTCAAAACCGTTCGATGCGCTCAAAGCGCAGTCATAGAGTATTTTTCTGCCGCCGCATGATTATGAGAGCCGCAACGACTATCAAAAAGCAGAGCAGAACGCAGGAATAGAAGGATACCGCTCTGGCCATCAGCTCGAGAGCGGCGGCGTCGGCCTCGGACATGAGCGGGCGGAAACCGTCGAGCATCATGAGGTCCGTGACGCCCATGGCGCCCGGTATGGGTATGAAGTTGGAACCTATGCTGATGAGGCTCTGGGCTCCGAGGAGTTCGAGTCCGTTTTTGAACACAGCCGCGCGGTCGACCCCGGGCATATTGAGGCGTATGGCTATGTACATGAACATCGTGACCGAGAACTGGCACAGTTTCTGGAGCAGATTGAACCCAAGTGCTCTCGCCATGCCGGATCGACGTTTTGGGATCATTGAGGCGTAGCTTCCGTAATCCTCGAGTCCTTTGCGGAGCTTCTCTCTCCAGCGCTCGGGGTCCCTGATGATGCGGACTTTGCACCCGACTTTTATCAGGAATTCTCCGAGTGCGTTTATCCATTTTATCTTCGTGAGGACAAGGATAAAGAACGTCGTTATCGTCATCAGTATCAGCGCGCCGAGGATTATGAGCACTCTGGCGATTGGGCTGAAATGGAGATAGACATTAGGCTCCACGATAACGGTCACAATGCCTATGAGCAGCCCCGCCACGGTGTAGAGGGCCAGATTGAACACGAGGCTGACGGTGGTGCAGCTGGCGGGTATGCCGCTCTTGATCATGAAGTACGCGCAGGCCGGCTGTCCGCCCGTGGCCGAAGGCGTGATCGCGGAAAAGTAGATGTCCGCAGCGCTGAACACCACGCTTTTCCTGACGGGGCACCGCACTCCGAAAGACCTCACTATCGATCTTACGGCAAGTCCCTCGAAAACCACGAAACCGAGCATCGCTATAAACGCGAGCACGATGAACTGGGGCGCCGATCCTTCGAGCAGTCCGATGAAGCGCTTCATCGAAAAGCTCTTGCTCGCCGCCGTGACGGCAGCTACCGAACCGGCCGCCAGAAAGACGAACAGCACCGCCCAGATAATTGTTCTCTTTTTCGATCTATCTGATCCAAAGGTATCTTTCATTGTCGAGCCTTTTCGATACCGCAAGTCCTATCTCGGCGGTCAGGATGCCGGTGGGGATATCTATGAAATAGTGCTGTTTGATCAGTACGATCGCGCATGCGCACAGCACTGTCTCAAGGACCATCAGGATACGGTATATTATTCCGGCGCGCTCCATCTTAAGCGCCGCCCGCATCGCTATCCAGCTTGCCAGGATGTGGATGGACGGAAGGCAGTTTATGGGGCGGTCCGCGCTGTAGATGACGTTCAGCATCCAGGAGAAGACGCCGTTTACTTCAAGGTGCGGTCTCTCGATTATCGTCGGGTACGCTATAAATACGACGAGGCAGAGGATCTTTGCGATGACATCCGCCTTGCTGAAGCGGAAACAAAACGCCTTTCCCTCCCTGGACGTAAAGAACCAGTTCGCCGCCCACTGGACGAAAGCGAGCACGTAAAACACAACAAAAAACGGGACGAAGGGTATCATCCCGTCAATCTTCATATCTATAAAGTGCCTGTACTGATCGTCCACTACAAACCCCGTGATATAGTAGACGATAAGATTTGCAGCGATCACGGCCAGCACTGGGATCCACGCGTACCTGGGGAAAAACTCTTGTCTCTTCATGCGCGTCCTCTCTGTGCATTCCCGCAAATTTATTTGATTTTACCACATCGGGACCTTATATGCAAGACAGGGCGCGACCTCTTTTCCCGTCTTTTTTCGTCCATGCGGAAAAAGCAGAGTGGCGGACCCAAATAGTCCGCCGGCTCCGGCACGCGGCAAATGGGAAACGGGGACGTCGGAGCTTTCGCTCAGCGTCCCCGCGCCATTCACTTTTTCAGTTCGTGGCAGGTACCTGACATTGAACAGTGGGCACAGTTACATCCGCAGGAGGTTTTTCCTTTTTTCCTGTCGTTCACCAGCTTCAGGATTATCGCGGAGACGACAGCCGCCAGGAAAAGGATGATAATGATCGTAACTATATTTTGAGCAAACCAAGATAGCATAACGCGTCAGGCTCCCTTCCCTGTGAGAGGTTATTTCACTTTGACACTCTTGGTGAGGCTGTTGGATTCACTGTATTTCTTGAAGAAGAGCATATAGACGATGAATGCGAACAGGAGCAGTGCTATTATGAGCCCCGCCGGATCCGCGCCGCCGGTGAAGATGCGTCCGGTCTGGAATACGATCAGCGAAACGACATAGGCGAAGACACACATGTATCCGATCGCGAACCAGGTCCATTTTCCGCTGTTCATCTCCCGTCTTATCGCTCCCATCGCAGCGAAGCACGGAGCGCAGAGCAGGTTGAACAGCATGAAGGCGAAGGCCGCAAGCTGTCCGTGGCCTCCGGAGATTCTGCTGAAATCCGATGACACGTTGTCCCATATCTGGTCGCCGTTCTCCCCCAGTTCCTCTTCGCCCTCCTGATCGTCGTAGTTATACAGGATGCCGAACGTACCGACGACGTTCTCCTTGGCGATAAGTCCCGTAACGGTGGCCACGGTCGGTTTCCAGGAGCCGAAGCCCTGTGGTCTAAATATAACGGATACCGGCTGGGCGACACGCGCCAGGACGGAATCGTCGGAGGGGTTGACCTCGTCCGTTTCAATGCCCATGCGGTCCGCCACGACCTGTATATATGCCGGCGTGACGAGACTGTCGTCCTCATAGAGCTCGTCGACCATGCCGAACCGTCCGTTTACAGTGCCGAATCCCTGGAGGAACCAGAGGACTATGCTCGACAGCACGATGATCGTGCCGGCTTTTTTGATGAACGACCAGCCTCTCTCCCACATGGCTCTCAGCACGTTGCCGGCCGTCGGGGCGTGATACGCGGGCAGCTCCATGACGAAGGGCGCGGGGTCGCCCGCAAAGATCTTCGTCTTCTTGAGCATGATTCCGGATATGACTATAGCAGCTATCCCTATAAAGTAGGCGGAGGTGGCTACCCATGAAGATCCGCCGAACAGCGCGCCGGCGATAAGTCCGATGATCGGCATTTTGGCGCCGCAGGGCATGAAGCATGTCGTCATGATGGTCATGCGGCGGTCGCGCTCGTTCTCGATCGTTCTCGACGCCATTACGCCGGGAATGCCGCATCCTGTGGCGACGAGCATCGGGATGAAGCTCTTGCCGGAGAGGCCGAAGCGGCGGAATATACGGTCCATGATGAAGGCGATACGGGCCATGTAGCCGCAGTCCTCCAGGATCGCGAGCATGAGGAAGAGCACCAGCATCTGGGGCACGAATCCGAGCACAGCGCCGACGCCGGCGATGATGCCGTCAGATATTAGACCTACAAGCCAGGGGGCCGCTCCCCATCCTTCCAGAAGAGAACGGGATCCTTCTATAAGCCACGCCTCGCCGAATACATCGTTCGTCCAGTCGGTGAGGAACGTTCCTATGCCGATACCGCCGTCCGCAATGGATTTCCCCATTGCCAGAGCGTACACGAGGAACATGACGACGGCGAAGATCGGCAGCGCAAGCCAGCGGTTCGTCACTATCCTGTCTATCTTATCCGATGACGTCAGTCTGCCTCTGTCCTTTTTTTGACAGCAGGCCTTCATTACGGACGCTATGTAAAGGTATCTCTCGTTGGTTATGATCGATTCTGCGTCGTCGTCGAGCTCGTTCTCGGCAGCTTTAATATCTTCTTCGATATGATTCAGCACTGAAGGCTCAAGCTGCAGCTTTTCGAGGACTTTCTCGTCGCGCTCGAAGACCTTTATCGCATACCATCTCTGCTGTTCCTCCGGCATATTGTGGACGGTGCTCTCCTCGATATGAGCCAGAGCGTGCTCGACGGGTCCGGAGAAAGAATGCTGTGGGACGGTGACCGCGCCTTTTGCCGCTGCTATAGCCGCCTCAGCCGCTTCTTTTACGCCGGTGCCCTTGAGCGCGGATATCTCGACGACTTCACATCCCAGCTGTCTTGAAAGCTCCTGAGTATTTATCTTGTCGCCGTTCTTCTTCACGACGTCCATCATGTTGATGGCCACGACCACAGGTATGCCCAGCTCAGTGAGCTGAGTGGTAAGATACAGGTTCCTCTCAAGGTTCGTGCCGTCCACGATGTTCAGTATCGCGTCGGGTCTCTCTTCAATGAGATAATTTCTCGCTACGACTTCCTCCAGAGTGTACGGCGAAAGCGAATAAATGCCGGGCAGGTCGGTGATCGTCACGTCGTCATACTTTTTCAGTTTCCCTTCTTTTTTCTCGACAGTGACTCCCGGCCAGTTGCCGACGAACTGATTTGCGCCCGTAAGAGCGTTGAACAGCGTCGTTTTACCGCTGTTGGGATTGCCCGCCAGGGCTATCCGAGTATCCATCGTTCTTCCCCTCACTTTATAATTAGCTATCGCTAACCGTTGTGTTTAAAAATTTCGGGGCGCCGCCCCGTGCATTTTTTCAGTCTTTTTCTGCAGGCTCGGTCTCTGCGGGTTCAGGCGTCGTTTCTTCTTCCCCGTCGATCTCGACCATCTCAGCATCCGCTTTTCTGAGCGAGAGCTCATAACCGCGCAGGTTGACTTCGACGGGATCGCCAAGCGGCGCCACCTTCCGGACGTAGACCTCGATCCCGCGGGTCAGGCCCATGTCCATGATGCGGCGCTTTACAGCTCCGGTCCCGTGGAGTTTAACGACCTTGACGGTCTCTCCGACTTTTGCGTCTCTCAGAGTTTTCATTTTAGCATTCCCCCTCACATTATCGTCCGCAGCCCTGCGCGGGGCTGTCAGATCATTATTTTGCCCGCCATCTCCTGACTGATGGCGACCCGGGATTCCTTGACTTTCACTATCACGTTTCCGCCGAGCACGGAAAGGAGCATCACGTCTCCGCCGACGACGAACCCGAGGTTTTCGAGGTGCTGTTTCACCTTCGGGCTCCCGCCGATCCTTTTTATCGTGTTGTCCTCTCCGACATCCGCAAGATACAGCGGCATCATGATCTCCGACCTCTCTTCCGGGCTGAACGATTAGCATTCGCTAACCATATGCCGAAAATATAATTAGCATTCGCTAACCGCTTGTCATATTACTCCATGTTTTATGAGTTGTCAATAGCTAACTCCATAGTTTTTCTTTTATTTCGTCAGATCCTGCTCCAGCCTTTGGTCCGTCTCTCAGTGTGGCAGATGTCCGCTGTCCGTATCTGCCCGCAAGTCTGACAAAAGAGCCTTGAAACTTTATCGGTTTCAAGGCTCTTTCCGTTTATACCGCAGCGGAGGGTGAAAAATCATTTTCGTGTCCAGCTCACCATGGTCCCGCCCTCGAACAGCTCCATCCTCCCGCCCCTGGCGATGTATGCGGAGACCAGATCACCGTCTGTTACGCAGAATCCGGCAAGATGGTTAACTCCATAGTCGAAGAGCACCTCCGACATTGGGACAGAGGGCCCCACCATGCATACCTTCGCGTCCGGGCGTATAAGCTCCAGAAGCCGGGGCAGCGTCTTGTTGGTGAGTGTTACGCCGGTGATGAAGACGAAGTCCTGTTCCTGCAGGATATACTCGCATGCGCTGTCCGGATAATCCCCGGCCTGGGGCTCCCGCTCCAGTATGGAGAGCTGACAGCAGGGCTTCAGCTGCCGTTCCAGATGGGGGAAATGTCCAACCACTGTCACTTTCTTCCCCTCGGCGGCTGAACGGTACAGCTCGAAAGCATCTGCTTTCTTGTTTAGCCCGCCCTCAGGCGGGAAATAGGCCAGCTGTCTCGCCCGTTCCGGGGAATTGTAATAGGCGTTCATGGCAGCCATGCCGATGGAGGCCTCCTTGAAATCCCAGCTTTTGGACAGTGCGGCGACTTCCGTCAGCGGCCGGCCAATGACGGGCCGCAGAGGCTCCTCAGGTCCGGCACTCTGATGGACCGTCATGGATACTCCCCATTCCTTCCCGGAGCGCACCAGCGTCCAGTGCTCACCCACGAGCAGTTCGTCCAGTGTCATGGAGCCGGGTATCCCCTCGATCAGCCTGTCATACAGGTTCCATTTGTCCATATTTCCTTCTCCTTCCCAGACCGTGATCATGTGACTTTGAAGAATATGGCAGGATAGCGGAGCAGCCCGACATACCTGCGACACAGGGCCGGAAGGCGTCGGCAAAGCGTGATATATTCCTCGCATTCCGCTTCCCCCGGCGTCAGGCCGCCGTAGAAGGCGCGTTCAAATACGCCGGTGAGTTCGGTGAAATCGACCTGATCGCCAAGGATACGCTTTATCCGCGTGCTGAAGCACTCGCAGTATTCCATAGGTGAATCTGCATTTATAGGCGGCAGTCCGCACAGCTCAAGCGCCTTTAACACCATCGGATAAAGCTCAGTCACCTGATCCCGGGGAGACAGCTTTCGGATACGCGTAAGTCTCCTGCGCCGCAGCGCAAGGCGTCCCGCCACGGCGGCCAGGATCGCGAAGGCGACGGCAGCGGCTGCATATATCCAGGTCCTGCGTCCGGTGTTATAGCGGATGGCGTCCGCAAGTGTCTGGATCAGCGGGATATCCGGCAGTACATCCGGGTTTCCGGCATCCACCGGATGTTCGTCGGGCGGCCGGCTTTCACTGTCCTCACCGTTCAGATCGGCAAGGAGATCGCTCTCATAAACATCGTCCGTCCGTTTGTCCGGGTCCGGCAGGGTGATAACTGTCGCAATGCCCATCTTCTCCAGGATAGGCAGCCGTTTGAGTTCCGTCTTCAGCAGAATCTCATAGGATGGAGGTGACAGGGGCTTTACGATGCCGAACCAGGCGCCGGCAGCCAGCAGCAGCGCTAACGCGCAGGCGGATATGCTCAGGACGGCGTGGGCGGAGACAGCCACCCTGCGTGTCGAAGCGCGGAGCATATTCCCGCGGTATATGCGGCTGAACGCGATACAGCCCGACGTGAGCATGAACAGGGCCAGGAGCACCGGATGGCTGCCATACTGAAACAGCATCTCGCCGGTGATGATGAGCGCGCCAAGCGGCAGAGCCAGCACCGCGCCGGTCCGCGTCCTTGTAACGAAAAAATGCCCAAGACATGCGGCGCACACTACCAGGACATAGACTGCGGCTTCACCCGCGCCGCGGTGCAGCAGGAGCCCTGCGCATATTACTGCAAGGCTCAGCGCCGCCATGCCTGCGGCCGCTGTCTTTTTCGTATAGGACAGGGCGTAGGCCGCCACATCCAGAACAAGACAGATGATAAGCGCCGGGAGCAGCCGTCCCTCAAGCTCCGGCGGGATCCAGCACCCCTCGGAAAGGCAGACTCCGACGCAGGCCGAAGCCAGTGCGGAGAAGCAGAGCTCCCATCCGCTCCGGCGCATATGCGCGGCAAAACTCATAAGACTGCGCTCCTTCCGATCTCATCCGCAGACGGAATGACATACATCTGAATATCTGCGGCACGCAGCGTCCGGACCGCCCTGTCCGCCGCGCTCTGTTCCGGCGCGCCGTAGGGGCGGACATAGAAAAGAATGACTGATTTCATCCTGCGCTGCAGCTCCATGATCTGCTTCGCCGCGTATTCGCTGAGTACCGACGTGCACACGGCCAGGTTCGAGGCGGAGTACCTGCGGGTACATTCCAGCTCCAGCATCCGTTCCAGCATCTCGCATCCGCTCTCATTTTCAGGTCCCGGCAGGATCGCCATAAGTTCCTCGGTGCCGGCCAGCGGACTGCGGACGGCCTCGCCCGAGGCGTCCTCATACAAAAGCTCCGCGTCCATGCCCTGGTTCCGGGCGAACATGCCCAGGGACGCGCAGCACTCGCTGACGCCGTCAAAGGCCTCCATTGCCGTTTCCGCGTCATAGTCCGGCGTCACGGTGCACGGTATCACAGTCATGCTGTTGTTGCCGTAGCTCTCCAGCAGTTTGGTCATATAATTGCCGGTATGGGATGATAGATTCCAGTGGATCAGCTTGATGGGATCACCGATGGAATACTCCCGCACGCCTGAATAATCGACGCTGTCCGCCGTGGACACCCGATTGGCGTAAACGCTTTCGGTGCGGACCGTTTCGGAAACGGCAAGCCTTCCCAGGTCGTGGCACCGGGGCAGCACCGTCACGGTCTTCATAAATGACGACATCCGCTCAACCGATACGACGCCCAAAAGGGCCGACGTGCGCAGAGAGCGCAGTCCTACGGTATACCGCCCCACGTGATCCAGGGAAACGTCGAACCCGAAGTCCCGGCTCTCTCCGGGGGCAAGGGTAAAACGCAGACTCTCCGAAGATCTGACGCCGCCGAAAGCATCCGTGGTGAAACACTCCGCTCTCACGCCGACGCACACCAGCTTCGACGCATTCACGACACGCATAGATACGGGAACGCTGTCTCCCCTGAAACAGCTTTCCTCTCCCCCCAGCCCTTCGCAGCGCAGGCCGCGGGAAACGATCACTGCATACGCCAGCGACAAAGCGCAGAGAAACAGCAGAAACAGAATTGGCAGATAGCCCGGCAGAGTATTCAGCACCGCCGCCGGCACTGCGCAGAGGACAGCGGCGGCCGCCAGCAGCGCCGCCCTGCCCGGCGACACGACGAGTCGGGCGCGCTTCATTTCTCTCTGCCGATCGGAACGGCCACGCTGCCCAGGACCGACGCGATGACGTCCTTTTCGCTGCGCCGGGCAATCTTGGCCTCATGGTTGAGCAGAAGCCGGTGGGCAAGGATATGGGGTGCGAGATACTTCACGTCCTCCGGCAGGACATATCCCCTGCCCTGATACAGGGCGTAGGCCCGGCAGGCATTCACCATGGCGATGGTCCCTCGGGGGCTGCTGCCCAGGAGCACATCGGGATGTGTCCTGGTGGCGTTCACGATGGAGACGATGTACTTCGCCAGTTCCCGGGAAACGTGCACCTGTTCCGCAGTCTCCCTAAGGGCAAGGACCGTCTTTCCGTCCGTAACTGCCCGAAGTTCGCCGCGGGCCTTTTTAACCTCGAAGGCCACCCGGATCTCTTCCTCCGGAAGTGGATAGCCCAGGGAGAGCTTCATCAGAAAGCGGTCGATCTGCGCGTCGGGCAGCGGGTATGTTCCGAAGGAATCGATAGGGTTCTGGGTAGCCAGGACCATAAAGGGTTCCTCCAGGCGGTATGTCCGGGAGTCCACGGTGACCTGCTTCTCCTCCATGGCCTCCAGAAGGCTCGCCTGGGTCTTGGCGGACGCCCGGTTGATCTCGTCCGCCAGGATTATGCTGCTCATGACCGCGCCGGGGCGGAACTCGAATTCGCCGGTCTTTTGATTGTAGACGGAAAAACCGGTGACGTCCGACGGCATGATGTCGGGCGTGAACTGTATGCGCTTCGACGGGCAGGATATCGTGCGGGCCAGGGCCGAGACCAGACTCGTTTTGCCCACGCCGGGCACGTCCTCGATCAGCACGTGGCCGCCGCAGATCAGGGCCGTGACCACCAGTTCCACGACCGGGCGCTTTCCGATGACCACCGTTTCGATATTATCAACGATGGCCCGAATGGTTTTTGCGCTGCTCTCCGCCACTTCGGCGACGAGACCTGAATAATCCGTATTCATCATATATCGTCCTCTGCATTTCCGTAGAGCACCGGAGAACACATGCGCTGCATGCGTCCGTCGGGGCCCAGGTGCTCTACTATACTTATCCGGACGCCGTAGGCGTCATACAGGTTCTTTTCCGTTATGACATCCGCAGCCGGCCCGGAGATGACGGGCGCGTTCTTCTGCAGCAGAACCACTTCGGCGTCGCACAGAAAGGCGTGCTCCGGCAGATGCGTCGTAATAACCGCGGCGTAGCCCCGGTCCCTCACAGCGCAGATCTTCTCCAGCACGCGTA